>JAHJZL010000049.1 GCA_018826405.1 Patescibacteria group bacterium | reverse complement strand
GTAGCTGCAAGTGACTTAGTAACATCAGCTGCCGTGAAGCGTCCCTCTACTCCGATACCCTTCTCTAGTCCGTCAGGGTTTAGTGTTGGGATTACGGTTACAGACTCATTCGCAGGAATGGCCTCAGGATGTTCAGTTAGGTAATCAATTAATTCATACGCAACGAGAGACGTATTCCATTCGTATCCTCCGTGTATTCCTCCTACAAAAAGCAGTTCATCTTCTCCTGTGCCGTAATGGTAAGCAGTTATATCTCTTCCCTCTACTGACTTTCCAATAACAGTCATCCCTGGGTTCAGCGTGCCATCAGGTTCAGTGCCTGAAGGTATCTCTCCAGACTGCCCTGTAGGCGCCATGGCAGTGCCTGAGCGATCTCCTAAATAGTAATACGCACCAGCACCAAGGCCGATGAGGATAATAAGTGCAGCGATAGAATAGAGTATTTTCATACGCTTAGTATACGCCTAATTACATGGAGCGTTCATGAAGCATGGTTTCTACAGAAAATTAAAAGAGCCGCAGTTCCCCGTAAGGAAAGGCGGCTCAGTTGAAAGAGATGAGGGCGTTAGCGATTCTTTGCCCCAGCATACCCTGCGCGTTCATAGAAACGAATCTGGACCTGTTGATCCTTAATGCGGTTCGCCTCCATAATCTTCAGGGTCCCAGCAAGCATTTCGGGGGCCAGAATCTCCAGCTCGTCAGGAGTGAAGTTCCACTCTTTGTGATAGAAGATGTAGATTCGTAGATCCGGCTCGTTAAAAGCCACGACGTACGGATCTCCTTCTACAGTTATTCCGTACCCGCCCTTCTCGGGACGCACCTGACGAATAGCTTCACGCAGTGCATCCTCAAGCTTTCCGAATAGTACCCGGACTTCTCTTCTGGAAAGCAATTCCGGATGGTAACGGCCCTCAATCATGGGCATGCCCAGCACTCCTTTCAATCAAAAATAACAGTGTGATTTACCTATTTGAATAGCACGATTTAGGCGAAAAGTCAATTAATCTATAGAATTAAAAGGTCTGTATTAATAAAACGCGCCCATGAGGCGCGCTTTACTCTTTATGAAGAATAGTATTACTTACCACCCTTTCCTCCATCTGGGCGTGATCCGTGACCACCTCCCATTTTGAATCCTGAATCAGCTAGCTCCTTGCGAAGCTCCATAGCTCCCTCACGATCTCCGTCCTTCTGAAGCTGGTGTATTTCTACGAGCTTAGAGAAAACATCTTCCGTTAGAGCATCTGCCTGTGGGCTTCCCGCAACCAAGGCAGCGTAGCCTGCATAGTCATTGTCTTCGAGCGTTGCCTCAATGTTTGCGCGCTGCTGCTCATGGTACGTGCCCATTGCTTTGCGCATCTCGTCCTGAGTAACTCCCGCAGCTTCAAGTACTGCCTGCGCCTGTGTCCTTGCTTCAGACTGAATATCATTTGCTTGCTGTATTGCAGCTTGTTCGTCTGTGCTAAAGGAAGAGAAAGCAGCCAAGTTAAATCCTCCAGGTCCCATGGCAAATGCTGTGCTTCCGCCAATCATAGAGATTCCGAGAATAAGGGCTGGGACGCTATATCGTTTCTTAATCATTTCATTATGTGTGTTAGTGGTTAATTAAGAGGCCGTACGTCCTCACATCTATTACTACGCGGCGGGAGATCTTTTCTTTCAATTCTCATTTGTGGTGGGCGCGGTGGCTGGAGACCTCGGCCTTCAAACTCTAGTGAGCGAACATCACACGCCAGAAAAGTGCGTGCTTGTGCATCAATAAGCGTGCCACGTAACCCAACACGCTCCCCTTCTGTTAACTGTAGTCTTTTTTCTGGGATCGTATCCGAGAATGTAACCTGCCATTCTTGATTTTCCGAATCCATGAGTCTTATGCCTGTTTCGGTTTGTGCACCAACTGTTCCTGCCAAGAATCCGTCTGCTGGATGCTGCCATCGCTCACGCTGTATACCCTCAAGATCTGCATGAAATGGAACGTGGCGCGCTGCAAAACGGTCTAGCATGAACCCGGCTCCGGCAGTGTAGAAGACTATGCCGAGCACACTGCTCGCAAGTAGAGTCCCCAAAATAAGCGCAGTCAGACTGTACTTATAGCCACGCTTCGTTGAACGAATTTCTCGATAAGCAACATATACAAAGATCACCATGAGAATAATCCACAAAAACGGCATGACAAGAAGTGCCTCTTGAAGCGGCGGAGTTCCTGGGCGCAGTGCAGCGCCTGCATTAACTGATCTAAAAATTATGGAGGATATGGCAAGACCCCCAACTACTACAGACAGAGCGGCTAGAAACCAAATGCCGATATTGCGAAGCTTGAAGAACTGTCGCGAACGCGGCTTTAACTGCAGCTGCTCTACGCGCTCCAATACTTTGTCTGCAATTGTGTTTTGTTTATTGTTCATACGAGTATCCTTTATTGGCCATCATCTTTCGCACCTGCTCCTTCGCTCGATTTATACGTGTCGCAACAGTTCCTTCAGGAAGCGAAAGAATGTCTGATATCTCACCATATGTCTTGTGCTCAAAGAATTTAAGCACAAGACTGTCTCTATACTTAAGCGGAAGTTCGTTAATACACGCATTAAGGTGTGCGGATGCCTCCTGGGCCTCAATGTCTTCTACTAAATTTAATTCAGAAGCGAACACTTCTAAAACCTTTTCCGACTCAAGAACCGTATGGCCATGCGGTCTTACTTTCCTGTGTCTGAAGAATCCCATGGTCTCGTTATGTGCGATGCGATAGATCCATGAGGAAAATTTCAGCTGTGTATCAAAGTTGTTCATGTTTTGATACACCTTCAGAAAGATATCCTGCAAAAGGTCTTCCGTGTCTTCTGTACCAAGTCTTCCCAACCTGAATATGTATGCAGCAAGCTTCTTCTCATACCGCTCTACTATCGCAGCAAAAAACCGCTTGTTAGTTAAAGACAAGCTAAGAAGCTCCTCGTCTGTATAGAGAGTTAGATCATCCATGCATGTCTACACCTTTTACTACGCACGCTCGGCAGGTTTCTTTCACTTATTCACTATACGTGTGAATTGAATTAGTTTGAATCTTGATCCTTCCGTGCAGCATCAATAGCAGCTACATCAATCTTCTTCATGGTCATCATGGCTTTGAATGCACGCTCTGCTTCTGCGCCGCCAGCAACAAAAGCTTCAATTAGAGTGCGAGGCGTGATCTGCCAGGATACTCCCCACTTATCCTTACACCATCCGCATTCGCTCTCCTGTCCGCCGTTTTCCACAATTGCATTCCAGTACTTGTCTGTTTCTTCCTGAGACTCTGTTGAGATCTGAAAGGAGAATGCTTCGCTTTGTTTAAAAGTTGGTCCTCCGTTAAGCCCCACACAAGGAACTCCGCAGACTGAAAATTCAACTGTTAGAACATCTCCTTGTTTTCCATCAGGAAAGTCACCTGGCGCATGGAAAATGGTTCCTACTTTGCTGTCTGGAAACGTTGCTGCATAGAAATTAGCTGCTTCCTCCGCATTCTTATCAAACCAGAGACAGATGGTGTTTTTTGGAGTCATGACTATTTACTCTTAATTAC
>JAHJZL010000048.1 GCA_018826405.1 Patescibacteria group bacterium | reverse complement strand
TTGGAAGGGATGGTGATTGGTTTTTTAGCGAGACGTGACATAGAAATCGTAATTACCAAATCTCGAAGAGATCCTCTCCTCCTGAGCGAAGCTTTCGTGCCTCACGATCTGTTAGTACTCCTCGTGGAGTTGAGATCAAGCGAGCTCCAATACCGTTCTTAACACTGTGTGCTTCTGCAGCTGGAGTGTAGAGGCGGCGTCCTGGCTTTGAAATGCGCTTTACGCCGCGGATCTTGTGCTCTCCACGCTCGTCATAGGCAAGTACAACTTCAAAGGTGTATGGGGCCTTCCCCTTAGAAACCTCTCCAACATAGCCCAAAGACTTAAGCTTGTTAGCAATTTCCTCAACGTGCTTTGAATACGGCATGGAAATCTTTTCCTTGCCAATAGCGCCTGCATTCTTCAAGCGGATGATGAAATCTCCTACGCGGTCAGTTACCATACAAAAATATTACCAGGATGCCTTCTTAACACCTGGAATCTTTCCCTCACGAGCAAGCTCGCGGAATGTGATGCGGGAAAGACCAAAGTGGCGCATAAAGCCTCGCTGACGACCTGTAACTGCACAGCGATTCTTTACACGTACCGGAGATGAGTTCTTAGGCAGCTTCTGAAGCCCCTCCCAATCGCCAGCAGCCTTAAGAGCAGCACGCTTTTCTGCGTACTTCTCAACAAGCTTAATCTTCTTGTTGTTGCGGGCGATTTGTGAGGCTTTGGCCATAAGAAAAAATAGCTCCGGGGAGCCGTTCATGTAATCTATCAGTAACAATATAGCCTGTCAAACATTGGCTTCAAAGAAAATGGTCCCCATGCCAAGGAAGGCATGGGGACCACATTGTTCAGGGCCGTGAGCGAGTGAAATCACGCACCACAAGGACCCTGCGACCGGGTTTGCTGCAGCCGTGAGCGAAAACACCCAGTCGACCCGCCTGTGTGATGACAGGAACGCCCGTCATCCCTTCGCCAAGCGGCAGCTGGTCGCCTGGAGCACACAGGCCCTTTTCGGGGACTGCTTCCGGATGCTTGGCGTAGAACGCCAGCATTTCGCGTGCGTCAGCGGGGTGAAACCCGTTTTCGGAACTGTAGGTGTTCTGCAGCTCCCCCGCACGCACGACGCGCATCCAGCGAAAATCCTCGCCGGTGCCGTTTTCGCTGAGGCCCATGGTCTCAAACACCGGAACTTCTTCCGTGCTGAGTCCGAGCTTCACGACGACGGCTCCGACAGGTTCCCGGTAATCGACCGGGACTTCGTAGCGCTGCGGCTCCGTTGTCGAAGCCCCACATGCGCCAAGCGCAAGAGCCAAAGCCCCTGCAAAGAACATCTTTTTCATTCAAACCTCCAGTGTTGGAGAGTTCAGTTGTATACCAAACTCAATATTTTGATACTACAAGCATTCCTTTATATGTCAAAAGAGCCCGTTTCCGGGCTCTTTTATACTCCTCTCTGCAACTTTACTTAGGCGCAGTAAACGGCAACCCAAGGTAGCGGAAGAATGCCTCTGCCTCTTCCTTGTTCTTTGCTGTTGTTACGAGCGTAACAGCAACTCCAAACACATCCTTAAGATCTTCGTCTGCAGTCTCTGGGAAGATAGTGTGGTCCTTAATACCAATCGTTAGGTTCCCCATCTCATCAATCGCTGTCGCTGAGAGTCCACGGAAGTCACGAGTACGAGGAAGCGTGATATGAATGAGCTTGTCGAGGAAGTCATTCATACGAGCTCCACGCATAGTCACCTGGTACCCAACGATCTCGCCCTGACGCATCTTGAACTGCGCAATAGACTGCTTAGACGCGCGAGGAGATGCCTTCTGACCTGTAATGGTTGCGAGGCGCTTCTCAACAAATGCCTTACGAGCCTTGTCTGCCTTACCCACACCTGAAGACACAACGATCTTCTGAAGACGTGGTGTTGCAAAGAGGTTCGTGTATCCGAACTTCTCTTTAAGTGCATCAAATGCTTTTGCCTGTTTTTCTTTAGTCATCATCATACGCAAATTCATTAGGAGAGTGTCGTGCCACTCTTAACTGAAACACGAACGCGCTTTCCATCCTTCATCTCGCGCTTAACACGGGTTCCCTTCTTCTCCTTAGGATCCTGAATCATAACGTTTGAGATTGAGATAGCACGTGGCTTCTCTACAATGCGGCCAGTCTGACCACGAAGTCCGCGGTTGTGGCGCTTAACAAGCGCAACACCCTCAACAACAACCTTAGCTTCTTCACGAAGAACACGCTCAACTGAACCAGTCTTGCCTTTGTCCTTGCCTGAAATTACTACGACGGTGTCGCCTTTCTTTATTTTAAACTTTGCAGTTTGCTTTCCTTGAGTTGCTTTTGACATATACGTAGAGGTTAGACAACTTCAGGGGCTAGAGAGGCAATGTTCTGCCATCCGCGATCAACGAGGTCGCGAGGTACAGGACCGAATACGCGGTTACCCTTTGGTCCCATTTCCTTACCCTGCTTTTCAATAAGCACTACAGCGTTGTCATCAAAACGTACGTAAATACCTGAAGCGCGGCGGAATGCCTTGCGCTGACGAACAACTACTGCCTTGTAGATATCTTTCTTCTTTACGGCCTTGCGAGGCTCTGCAGTCTGGACTGACACCACAACGACGTCTCCAATTTCTGCATAGCGGCGCTTTGAGCCCCCGAGCACTTTGAAGACACGCGCGATCTTGGCGCCTGAATTGTCTGCAACTTTAACGATTGACTGGGGCTGTACCATAAATAATTTACTTAGCTATCTTGAACGACTTAAGTTTTGAGATAGGCGCGCAAGCAACAATAGTTACCTCGTCCCCAACCTCAACAGTGTTTCCCTCGTCATGCACAAGGAACTTCTTCGTGCGTGTCTGGTACTTCTTGTACTTAGGATGCTTCACGTAGCGAGAAACAGCAACGGTAGCCGTATCTTTCATTGCCGTTTTAACAACGGTTCCTTTGAATGACTGTGGTTTTGCGGGTGTGTGTTCCATAGGGTTATGCGTTCTTCTGCGCGGTCTCCTCAGTTAGAAGACGAGCGATATCCTTGCGGACCTTAGCGGCAGCGGATGCATCTTTTGGACGAGCGCCAGCAGCTGCAAAACGAAGTGAGCGAAGCTCCTCGCGCTTTTCAGTGAGGAGTTTCTGAATCTCCTCTGGCTTCTTGTCCTTGAATGAAAGTTTCTTAGCCATATTATCGGGTAATTACTGTTGTCTTAAGAGGGAGTTTCGCTCCTGCACGGCGAAGGGCGTCACGAGCCTTAGCATCATCAACACCATCAAGCTCAAAGAGAATGCGTCCAGGACGAACCTCAAACACAAAGTGCTTTGGATCTCCCTTTCCCTTACCCATGCCCACCTCAGCTGGCTTGTTCGTTATAGGACGATCAGGGAAGATGCGAATCCAGAGCTTGCCTCCCTTTCCAGTTACGCGAGTGAGTACTTTACGAGCTGCCTCAATTTGATTTGAAGTAACACGTGAAGGCGTTGTTGCACGAAGACCGTATGAACCAAACGCAACGGTGATACCACGAGTATCAGGACGTGCGAGCTTCTCAGGACTCTTGCGAGCTGTCTGCCACTTGCGGTGCTTAACTTTCTTAGGGAACAACATACGATTAGTGTTTAGGAGCTGCTGAGCGGCCGTTAGCAGCCTGGTCAGCGAAGGTCTCGCCAAGGTAGATCCACACCTTGATACCAATCACGCCGTACGGAAGGAGTGCTTCCTGGTGTGCGTAATCAATGTTTGCACGGAAAGTCTGAAGTGGAATACGTCCGCGCTTGATTTGCTCTGTGCGAGACATGTCAGCACCTCCGAGGCGTCCAGATACTACGATGCGTACTCCGATTACTTCGCGAACTGCCATAACTTTCTCAACAGTCTGCTTAAGCACGCGGCGGAATGGCATGCGCTTCTCAAGTCCTTCAGCAACCATAAGTCCTACTACTGCAGCAGACGTCTCAGGCTGGCGAACCTCAATGATATCGAGCTTCACTGCACGCTTTGTGCCCGTTGCCTTTGAGTTAACGAGTTTCGTAAGGTCGTTACGAAGCTTTGTAGCGTTTTCTCCACTGCGTCCGATAACAACACCAGGGCGAGCTGTATGCAAAAGGATGCGGATCTCAGCAGCAGTGCGCTCGATCTCAATATCAGCGATGTACATGGTGCGTCCACGCTTCTTGAAGTATGCGCGAATAGCCTCATCTACAGCGATGTTCTCGCGGAATGACTGCTTGTCTGTAGCGAACCAGCGGCTCTTCCAATCACGGATGATGCCTAGGCGGTGTGCGTACGGATGAACGGTGTGTGTCATGTTATTTAGTGGTGTCTGAAGTCAAACGAAGCGTGATGCGGCTACGACGCTTGCGGATAGGAGCTGCACGACCCATAGCGCGAGGCATGAAGCGAGTGAACATACCAGCACTGTCTACGCGGACATCTGCAATGCGGAGGGTATCTATATCCTCTCCACGTCCTTTAGCAGTTGCTGCAGCAGACTCAATAAGCTTCTTTATTGGAAGCGCGGCGCGCTTTGGAAGGAATGCGAGTGCTGTAACTGCCTCATTTACTTTCTTTCCCTTAACGAGGTCAGTAACGAGGCGCACCTTACGAGGTGACTGGTTGTATGTAGAAAGAGAAGCACGAATAGCCTTCTTGTCTTCGTCCTTACGCGTCTGCGCAGGCTGTTTGTGTGTTCCTGTAGATGCCATAGCTATTTCTTTTTAGCTGGAGAAGGAGCGGCCTTAGCAGCTTTAGCAGCTGCAATTTCTGCAACCTTCTTCTTCTCTTCAAGTTGCTTCTGCATCTTTCCTCCGTGACGAACGAATTTCTTCGTTGGAGAAAACTCGCCAAGACGATGTCCGACCATATCCTCAGATACGAGTACGTCTACGTGCTGCTTGCCGTTGTGTACACCAAAGGTGAATCCAACAAACTCAGGAGCAATCTGGCTATTTCGGGCCCATGTCTTAATAGTACCGGTCGCTGACGGCTTTTTGTCCAGGAGCTTTTTCATAAGCTTCTGGTCAATGTATGGGCCTTTTTTAAGGGATCGGGACATAGATAGACAATGGAAAGCCCGCCAGGCGGGATAGATAGAATCTATATGAAACAAGCGGAAGTGTCAAACAATTGGCTCTATGCTAGGGTGCCTAAGTGCTCATAGAGGGAGGTATACGTGACCACAAGCACCCCCAAAGAGGCTCCTGGAGAATCTAAGGAGCCAGTACCGCATGCTGATGTGGGTGCTGCACTCGCTGAGGTGACCGAAGAATTCGGCGCTGAAGCACTCAAGCCGTTCGGAGGGCCTTTTAAAAGCCCGCACGCGGCCGTGAGACGACTGGTAGGCTCTTTCGCCTGAATACCGCAAGGCCATGCTCGCGCATGGCTTTTTTCATGGTAGGGTGAAAAAGTAGTTGAGGAGGAGGAATACATGGCCAACTACTTGGGCGGCTTCCCTGCCGCTGACACTGAGGGACCTGGAGAATCCAGTCCCGAAGAAGACATTTCGGACGACGGCATCGATTCCATCATGCGATGGCACTCTGATGACGGATACGATCCGGAAATCTACCTGTAGAACAACAGATCCTTCCAAGGGCTGCCCGCAACCTGCGAGCGGCCCTTTCCCTTTATGCGCTATACTTCTCTCTATATGTGGAACCTACACACCCTCACTCGTATTCAGAAACTAGAGCTGCTCGGCGCAGGTGCGCTCATACTTATAGTTCTTGGTCTGTCTCTTTGGTATATGGCCACACACCAAGCACCAGAGCCCTATGCGTCCGCTCCTGAGGAAACTGTAGTTATCCCACCTGCCGAACCCCAAACAATACGGGAGCACGCGCAATACTACGACATTGAAGCTGCATACCCTTCTGAGACCCCTCTCGCAGTGTCAGCAGGCATACAGGCAGACACAAAGGCCATAGAAAGCATGCGGGACTTTATTGAAGAAACTATTCAGAGCTTTAAGCGTGACGGGAACTTCGCAAGCCTCACCAAGGAGGACATTCAGATCCTTGGCTACGATGACGGCCGCAAACAAGCGCTTGCTATTGAGTACAACGAAGTACTCGGCCCACACACCGTCTCATACGTGTATACGCTCTACATGGACACCTTTGGGGCACATCCGAACTCTTTCTACAGAACCTTCGTCTTTGACGCTGAGACAGGCACAGAGCTTAAATTGAAGGATCTGTTTAGTCCTCGTACTGAATACCTTAAGCGTATTTCAGAGATTGTCCGTTTTAATCTTCAAGAGAAATTTGGAACCGGCATTGATTCTTCTTACTTGCAGCAAGGCACAGAGCCAAAGGCAAGCAACTTTGAGACCTTTGTTATTGAAGGAGATACTCTTGTTCTCCTCTTCCCCCCATACCAAGTTGGCCCGTATGCCCTTGGCCCCCAGAGCGTTGCGATTCCCTTTGCAGAGCTTGAAGACATAGTGCTTCCTACCTATCTTCCTTAAAGAAAAAACCCGCCGATGTGCGGGTCTTTGAAACTATTCAGAGGTCTTGAAGAGTTTTCTCACTTCTTCAAGCGGCAGACGGTACGTACTGCCGACACCAAGATCCTGCATCCTTCCAGCCCGAGCTGAATCGATAAAGGGACGGTTCGCCGCAGTTACGAAGCAGACCATTGAAAAGCGGCCGGCTACTGCAGTGTGCTCGTTCGCCTTAACTCGATGCCACGTTGCGCGCAGCTCGTTGTCCGAGATGTTCTGCAACTGCATGCCGGGGATGATGGCAGTCTCGCCTTCCCCAACTGGCATGGGCACCCACGCATTTTCATACGTGAGACGCTCAAGCCCGGAGTCGTTCTCGTACAAGTGCGGCGTGAAGCAGCACTTGTCAGTGTGCGGCTTCGCGAGCTCTGCGTCTGCGTTACGGTCTCCAAAGTAGTGGAGCGAGCGCAGGACCCACAGATCTTGGTTCGCGAGCACATCACGGGCAAGCCCCGGAATTCCGTGCTGCTCCTCAATAGCCGTAGCGATCTCGCTAACCCATGGGGCAAGATGTCCCATGAAACTCGCGTACGCTTCAACGAGCTCGACGATAACAGGCTCGTTACTCGCTCCTGCTTTCTCCCGCAACCACCCCAGATATTTCATCTTAAGGTGGAGGTTTTCCTTGAAATCCCGAGTTGAAGGAGAGATACCGGGCTGGTTTTTGTTGTCCTTGTACTCGTACCCAGCTCCCGACTCAGCATCAAACTGCTGATACGGAAGCAGGCGCTTAACCTCAAGCGGGAGCGAGTAAAAGGCTTCGCAGGCGCGCTGAATTTCCAGTACACCACTGCGAATTTGCGCAGGATACACAGCGTTCATAACGCCATGTTCCTTAAGGGAATGGCTGTTTATGGTCATGGTTTGTTCCTCTGTGTTCATCTCAGTTCACTATACAAACTGACCTATAAAAAGAAAGCCCCGCACTGGCGGGGCTTTCTTTACTCTTATCGCTTCTTTCCAACCTTGCGGCGAGAAACAATAAACTTGTTTGAGTACTTCTTTGGAGTACGGGTCTTCTGTCCCTTGCCTGTTGGCTTACCCCACTTACTCTTCGCGCGGCGAAGACCACGTCCCTGCTTTCCTTCACCTCCTCCGTGTGGGTGATCAACTGGGTTCATCGCATTTCCGCGAACAGTAGGGCGGATACCCTTCCAACGACTCTTTCCAGCCTTTCCATAGTTCTGAAGGCGCTGCTCTTCGTTTCCAACAGCTCCAACTGATGCCCATGCAGACTCGATAACCTTGCGAACTTCGCTTGAAGGCATCTTGATCTGTGCGTAGCCAGCATCGTGCGCAACAATCTCAGCGTAGTTTCCAGCTGAACGAGCGATACGCGCTCCTGCACCAGGACGAAGCTCTACGTTGTAGATGAATGTTCCTGAAGGAATCTTTCCAAGAGGAAGACGGTTTCCAGTCTTGATTGGAGCCTTCTCAGACACGATGAATGTGTCGCCTACCTTCATGTCCTTAGGGACGGTTACGTAGCGGCGCTCTCCATCTGCGAATACGGTGCGTGCAATAAATGCTGTGCGGTATGGATCGTACTCAATAGTCTCAATGCGAGCAGGGATGTCGAACTTGTTGTACTTGAAATCAACATCGCGAAGCATGCGCTTGTGTCCTCCTCCCTGATGGCGAGTCGTGATGCGTCCTGCATTGTTGCGTCCGCCTTGGCGCTTCTTGTATGAAAGAAGTGGCTTGTGTGGTTTGTCACCAGAAAGCACGCCACGGTACGTGACAACGGTCATGCTGCGGCGACTTGCTGATGTTGGTTTAAAAGACTTCATAGGACTCTAAGTTATGCGAAGGTGATGCTCTCACCCTTCTTAAGATAGACGTATGCCTTATGGCGACGTGCGCGAGTTCCGACACCTCGACGCGTGCGGAGCGATACCTTCTTTGCAGGAAGATTAACCATGCGCACCTTCATTGGTGTAACGCCATAGAACTTGATAATTGCCTGCGCAACATCTTCCTTTGTGGCTGCCTGAGGAACTTCAAATGCGTATACGCCAGACTCAGTACCAATAAGTGCCTTCTCAGAGAACCAAGGGCGCTTAAGGACGTTTGCAAGACGAGAGTCGTCAACGGCAAGCATGCCGCGACCCCAGAGACGAGTTTGAGACTTCGTCTTCTTTGCCTTAGTTTCCTTTTTGTCAGATGAAAAGAGTGCCATAAATACTGTATTAGCCCTTCTTAGCGAGGCGCGCTGAAAGCACAGGAAGTGCATCAGTTGGGTTCTCAATAACAAGATACTTCTTGTTTACCAAATCCACCGGATTTAGATTGCGAACCTCCTCTAGGGTTAGGCTGCCAATGTTGCGGAAAGACTTCTCGCTCGTTGTGTCCTTCTTCGCGAATGCGACGACCGCTGCATTCTTTCGCTTTGTTGCGAGCTCTGCTACCCCTGCTCCGTTTGCAATAGCTACGAGCATTGCCTTTGCTTCCTTTGTTGAGGGAGTAGTGATGCCAAAGCTATCAACGAAGATAACCTGCCCATCACGATGCTTGCGAGAAAGCACGGTTGCGAGTGCTGCAACACGCATTTTGCGGTTGATCTTAACTGAGTAATCTTTCTCAGCACGTGGACCGTGAGTAACACCTCCTCCCTTCCAAATTGGAGAGCGGTTAGATCCGTGACGCGCACGTCCAGTTCCTTTCTGCTTCCAAGGCTTCTTTCCTCCTCCTGATACTTCTCCACGGAACTTAGTGTGTGCAGTTGTTGCGCGAGCGTTTGCCTGCATACCAACAACAACCTGGTGTACGAGGTCTGAGTTCCAAGAGAGTCCGAAGAGTTCTTCAGGAAGCTGAACCGTTCCAGCCTTTGTTCCTTTTGCGTTCCAAATAGTTGCCTCCATAGATACTGCTGCTGCAGTCTTCTTAGCTGGTGCCTTCTTGGCGACGGTTTTCTTTGCGGGAGTAGCCATAGTACGTAAATTACATTGAGGTTATCTCAACGAGTGCTCCTGGAGCGCCAGGAATAGCACCTGAGATGATCATCTGGCCAGTAGCGGCATCAACCTTAAGAACCTTAAGATTCTTAATAGTAACGCGGTCGTTACCCATGCGGCCACCCATGCGCATGCCTTTAGCAACGCGACCTCCAGCACGACCTCCTCCTCCAATAGATCCAGGCTCGCGCTCTGAGTGCTTCTGTCCGTGTGAGCGGCGACCTCCATGGAAACCATGGCGCTTAACCACACCCGCAAAGCCGTGTCCCTTAGATGTTGATGTTACAACAACCACATCTCCTTCTGCGAAGGTGTCTGCAGTTATCTGTGAACCAACAGCAAGATCTCCAGCATTTGTGCGGAATTCCTTGAGAACCTTGTACCCCACACCCTTAGTGTGTCCGAGTACAGCCTTCCCAAGGCGCTGAACCTTCTGCTCTCCAAACGCTACCTGTACGGCTGAATAGCCGTCTGCGCCTTTTTCATCCTTTACCTGCGTAACAACAACAGGACCTGCAGTTACAACTGTACCTGCAAATACTTCTCCAGCCTCGTTAAAGACTTGAGTCATGCGGCCTTTGCGGGCAAGGATGAATTTCATAAAAATAAAGCGCGCTACCAATAGCGCGTTAGGCCCTTGCGGGCTTCCCGTCCATTGGACCAACCCGAAGGTTGTTCTTGCGACTTAGGGACTATACAGGGTATGGCTGGGGAATGCAAATAGGCGTGGGATTCTATTAAAAACGACGGTCCGGAGACCGCCGCAGTACAAAGACCTAGATACTTCCTCTGCCATTCTCAACAAGAGCAGTGACATACGGCGTCAGGATTATGTTCCCCGATCGCTGGCGTGGCTCGTAGCCAGTGATGAGCACGAGCGCATCCTCTGGTGAGCACCGTTTATTTGCTGTATAAGCGAGTTCCCCGCCAAGCAGCCACAGAGGAGTGGTGCCTGCCCCATAGAAACTACGGTCCACGCAGTCAATAAGGACGCATATATCCAGTGACCCCTCCGCCACAGAGACCTTAAACGTGAGCGGCTCCCTGTACTGCGGTGAAGCAGCGAATAGAGAATGCTCTATCTGTTGCGATGAAGGTCCCCCGATGATGGGGACGGACCAGCCTTCTCCGTTTTCATCATCATAAATTGCCCCGAACATCTTCATCATTCGGAACATGAAACTGGGGCGGAGCACGAGGTTCGGATAGTTACCCAATGCCCATTCAAGGGCAGGGGCAAGTTCTACAGCATCAGCAATTATTTTACGAGCGGTCATACGACCTCTCCATCTCAAGGCTTTCCTAAGTGGATGCAGGAAACATACATCGTCATTCCGTAAACGGACCACCTAACCACAGGGCTAGGAATTCCTGTCACTTTGCTTTATTCAAAACAGAAGTCAAGACTAATCTCCAGTGTTATTATTTTAAAGGAAGGAGACAAACCATGCCCATCGGAAAACCTTTGGTTTCTGATTTGAAACCTGTTCCCGCAGACAAGCTGCCAGAACTCCGCATCGGACCATCCGCGGAATGCATTCGAGACATTCGCGAGATCGAGCGAGCAATGCGCCGAGGAGCTGTGCAGCTGATGCAAAACCCAATCATTCTTGATTAACACTCCATCATATCGGAGTGTTTTTATATACGGCTTAACTAAAGCAAAACCGCCCTCTCGGGCGGTTTTGCTTCTATTCCCTCTCGGGACTAGACCATCTTCACATCAATCGTAACTCCAGAAGGAAGGGTGAGATTCGTGAGAGCCTCAATAACCTTTGGGTTTGGCGACATGATGTCTATAAGACGCTTGTGGATGCGCATTTCAAACTGCTCACGTGCATCTTTGTGCACGAAGGTTGAGCGGTTTACGGTCCAACGCTTAATCTCAGTTGGAAGCGGAACTGGGCCAACGATCTTCGCATCAAAGCGATTAGCGGTGTCCATAATCTGCTTCACTGAAAGATCTAGGATTTTGTGCTCGTAGGCACGCACCCGGATCCGGAGCTTTGGCTCGCCAGCTGGGGCTGCCTCTTTCTTTACGGTCTTCTTTGCGGTTGTAGCCATACGAGTAAGATAATCCAGGAAACTTACGCGATGATCTTCGTGACCACGCCGGCACCTACAGTTCTACCTCCCTCACGTACTGAGAAACGGAAGTTGTCCTCAAGTGCGATTGGTGCAGTGAGCTTTACCTTGAAGGTAACAGTGTCACCAGGCATAACCATTTCCTTTCCATCTGGAAGGGTTACCTCTCCAGTTACGTCCGTTGTACGAACGTAGAACTGTGGCTTGTAGCCTGAGAAGAATGGTGTGTGGCGTCCACCCTCGTCCTTGGAGAGGATGTATACCTCAGCCTCAAACTCAGTGTGTGGCTTTACAGAACCAACCTTTGATAGAACCTGTCCGCGGTGTACGTCCTCCTTCTTAGTTCCGCGAAGAAGAATACCTGCGTTGTCTCCTGCCTGTCCTTCCTGGAGCTGCTTGTTGAACATCTCGATACCGGTAACGGTAGTCTTAACGGTGTCCTTGAGACCAACGATCTCAATTTCCTCGCCAACCTTGATGATTCCGCGCTCGATGCGTCCAGTGATAACAGTTCCACGTCCTTCAATTGAGAAGATGTCCTCAATTGGCATAAGGAATGGCTTGTCTAGTTCGCGCTCAGGCTGTGGGAAGTAGCTGTCCATAGTATCGACAAGCTCCTTAACCTTAAGTGCGTACTCGTCATCAGCGCTCGTAGCCTCAAGAGCCTTGAGTCCAGAACCGCGGATAATTGGAGTAGCTGCACCATCGTATCCCTGCTTCGTAAGAAGCTCACGCATCTCCTCTTCAACGAGGTCTAGCATGTCAACATCGTCAACCATATCAACCTTGTTGAGGAAGATGATGAGACGAGGCACACCAACCTGCTTAGCAAGGAGGATGTGCTCGCGGGTCTGCGGCATTGCGCCGTCGGTCGCGGCAACTACGAGTACTGCGCCGTCCATCTGGGCGGCTCCAGTAATCATGTTCTTGATGTAGTCGGCGTGGCCTGGAGCGTCAATGTGTGCGTAGTGACGGTTCGGGCTCTCGTACTCCGAGTGGTGAAGTGCAATGGTAATACCACGCGCCTTTTCCTCAGGAGCGTTGTCGATGTTCTCAACCTTCTCTGCACGAGCCTTGTAGCCCTTGTCAGAGTTGAGGTTAAGCACATTAAGAATTGACGCCGTTAGCGTCGTCTTGCCGTGATCAACGTGGCCAATAGTACCCACGTTCATGTGCGGCTTGCTGCGATCAAATACGTCTGCCATACATTCTAAAATTACTGGTAGCTAGCTGAATAACATGCTGCCGCGCCTGCCTGACAAGCAGGCGACCAAGGCGTTGGGCATAACCCGCGCAGCGCCTTTCAGCCATCCCAGGCTCCAAGTGGAGCGGAATATTGAAAAGAGCGCCGTATTTCGCGTTACTTCTTAAGGTACCCGAGCAGGTACTAAAGGTCAAGAAAATATAGGTATTATCTAAGCACAAAGAAAGAGCCGGCTCTCGCCGACCCTTTCCTCTCCTACTTTTGAGTCCTACTGGAACTTAAAGGATTCAGTTGCTCGATCAAATGCAAATTCTTGACCCTCAAGTGCAGTTATCGTGTACACGCGCCCTTCGTGACTAAAGACAACGACGCGGCTTGCTGCAGGTTCTCCCGAAATACGCAGCAATCTTCCCATTTCTCCCCCAACAGCTCGCTCAAGCTCGGTGAGCTTTCCAGCGCGGTACTCGGCCTTTAAGGCCGTGTATGTTTTCTCTTCACTCACATTCACACTCTCGGCCTCGCTCTTAACGGTGAGCATACAGGCTCCTGTTGCCTCCGTATCCGTTATACAGAGCGTAACTACACCATCAACTGTTGTTGCTGTTGGAATCCAATTCTCAGGATAGTCCACACTGAACTTCTGAATGGTATTGGTATAGGTCTTATACGAATGCGTATCGCCAACTTCTTCAGATTCTTCTGTGTCTGTTTCTTCTTCTGGAGCCTGAGGTGCAGGCCGCACAACACCCTTTGAAAGAGAATCCGAAACTTCGCGTACAACAGGGATTGAATCAAAGACTCCGTGCTCTGGAGTATGTGCCCACCAATACAAATAAGCGTATGCGCCAAGCGCTACAGCTAGGAAAACAGCAAGGAATACTTTGGTTCGTTTAGTCATATAGGTAAACGTAACACAAAACCGCCCCAGAATGAGGCGGTTTTGTGTACAAGAGAAGTAAATTACTTCCTGCTCGCAATAATGTCCTGAGCTACGTTGCTTGGTACTACTTCGTAGTGATCAAACTCCATGGTCATAGACCCACGTCCCTCAGTCATAGAGCGAAGCGTTGTGGTGTATCCGAACATTTCTGAAAGCGGCACCTTAGCGTGTACTGCCTTGTTCATGCCGCGATCTTCCATGCCCTCAATAGCTCCGCGCTTTCCTGAAAGTGAACCCGTGATGTCTCCCATGAACTGCTCAGGGATAACTACCTCAACGTTCATAATCGGCTCAAGAATAACTGGCTTCGCCTTCTGAGCTGCTTCATGGAATGCCTGAGATGCAGCAATCTTGAAGGCGATTTCTGAAGAGTCTACTTCGTGGAATGATCCGTCGTAGAGATCAACAGATACATCAACCATCTGGTAACCAGCGAGAATACCGCGGTTCATTGCCTCGCGAATACCCTTCTCAACTGGACCAATGTACTCCTGAGGAATAACACCTCCCTTAATGTTGTTGATGAACTCGAAGTGATCCTCGCGCGTTACGTTCTTAGGAATCTTTGCTTCAGGATCAATAGGCTCAAGGTGCTTAATCTTAATCTTCACGTGTCCGTACTGTCCTTTACCTCCCGTCTGCTTGATGTACTTGTTGTCTACATCAGCAGCACCGAGGATAGTTTCGCGGTATGCCACCTGTGGCTTACCAACATTAGCCTCAACATTGAACTCGCGCTTCATGCGGTCAACGAGAATCTCAAGGTGCAGCTCACCCATACCTGCCATGATAGTTTCAGCAGTCTCGTCATCAGTCGTTACCTTGAAGGTAGGATCTTCGTCAGAAAGTTTGCGCAGCGCCATACCCATCTTCTCCTGGTCTGCCTTTGTCTTTGGTTCAATACGAAGGGACACCACTGGCTCAGGGAACTTAATCTCCTCAAGCACAATTGGGTTTGCTTCGTCACAGAGTGTGTGTGACGTCTTCGTGTCCTTAAGACCAACCATAGCAGCGATCTCTCCAGTGAATACCTTGTCCACTTCCTCACGCTTGTCTGCCTGCAGGCGCACAATACGTCCTACGCGCTCCTTAGTTCCTGTGTTTGAGTTGTATACGTATGATCCAGCGGCAACCGTTCCTGCGTACACACGGAAGAACGTAAGCGCTCCAACGAATGGGTCAGTCTGAAGCTTGAAGGCGAGTGCTGTGAATGGCTGTGCGTCGTCAGCAGAGCGCTCAATCTCCTCTCCAGTCTTTGGATTAAGTCCCTTAACAGGAGGAAGATCTAGCGGACTTGGAAGATAATCAACAACGGCATCAAGCACGAGCTGTACTCCCTTGTTCTTAAGAGCAGATCCTGTGTATACCGGGAAGATTTCGTTTGCAATAACTGCTTTGCGAAGAGTCTTCTTAAGCTCCTCAAGAGATGGTTCGTTTCCTTCAAAGAACGCGTTCATCTGCTCCTCGTCGTGCTCAACGATGCGCTCAATAAACTCTGCGCGATACTTCTTCGCTTCTTCTACGTACTTCTCTGGTACCTCTCCCTCAATAACCTCCTCTCCCATGCCTCCTGCGAAGGTGAATGCCTTCATAGAAAGAAGGTCTACAACACCTTCAAAATCTCCTTCAGCTCCCATAGGGATCTGTGCGCGTACTGCCTTCTTTGAAAGTCGGTCGAGAATAGACTTGTATGAGTCTTCAAAAGACGCGCCTGTGCGATCTAGTTTGTTGATGAAACACACGCGAGGCACTCCAGCTTCGTCTGCGTAGCGCCAGTTAGTCTCAGACTGTGGCTCAACACCAGCAACTCCATCAAACACTACAATTGCTCCATCGAGCACACGCATAGAACGCTTAACCTCAGCCGTGAAGTCAATGTGTCCTGGCGTGTCGATCACATTGAAACGGTACTTCTTAGCAAGGTCTTTTTTGTCTGGCTCATTCGTGCGAGTCCAGAAACAGGTAATAGCAGCAGCGGTGATCGTGATTCCACGCTCACGCTCCTGTTCCATCCAGTCGGTGGTGGTCTCTCCCTCGTGTACCTCTCCAATCTTGTGCTGGGAGCCAGTGTAGTAGAGCACGCGCTCAGAGGTCGTCGTCTTTCCTGCGTCAACGTGGGCTACGATGCCGAAGTTGCGCACTTTCTCTAGGGGATAATCGCGATTCATAGTAGGTATAAATAAAATAAAAGCCGCCAGGGCGTTAGCTATAAGATACGTTTAGCAGCAGGAAAAGGCAAGAAAAAAGCCCGGGCGCGCATGGCGACCGGACTTGTGTGTTCTGTTGGTCAGAACTGCTGAGGCTTCTTCGGCCAGGCAGCCAGGAAGCCAGCACCGAAAAGGATGCAGATCCCGACGCCGAGACCGAAGGCGATCACCAGCTGGTCTTCGGGCGTCTTCGCGCCACCTGCATGTGCGATCGTATTGGTGGCAGCGATGATGAGCGCGAGCCCGGCCGAAATCAGCACCGGAACACCAAGCATCTTCTTAAGCGACATCTCTCTTCCCTCCTTGAACTTCCAACTGAAAGGACTTCAGTTGAACTGAAAAAGTACTCCTAGAACCTATATATGTAAAGTTTAAGGGCCCGGATTGCGCATATCGCTGCAATCCGGGCCCCTTTGTTTTTGCGGTTCAGTGGAGTCTGCCAGCCGAAGTCAGATGAATGGCGGCGCACAGAAGCACAATCGCTCCCAGCAAAGTACAGGCGGCTACGCCAAACACCAGCATGTTGTTCGCCTGGTCTGGCCAAAAATGAGCCGCAAAGCCTGCGCAGCCCACGAGAACTGACAACAGCACCGAGCATCCAGCACAGACAAAAACAAGGCGCTTTGCTTTGGAAACAACCATCAATCCCTCCTCAACAAAATATTCAACCGGACAACGATCTGCTACCCATTTTTAATAGTAAGCCATTGGACAGTACTTGCCAGGGATAAGTACCATCAAAAAACCGCCTCGTAGGGCGGTCTTTTGATGGTTTGTTACCAGGCGAAGTGTGCGAAAGCCTTGTTGGCGTCTGCCATGCGGTGCATGTCGTCCTTCTTCTTGATTGCAGTTCCTTCGTTTTTTGCTGCAAGGAGAATCTCATTTGCGAGCTTCTGAGCCATAGGCTTTCCCTTCTGGGAGCGAGCTGCATTAATGAGCCAGCGGTATGCAAGAGATACACGGCGCTGCTGAGGAACCTCGCGAGGAACCTGGTAGTTAGCACCTCCCACACGACGTGAGCGGACTTCCATAAGAGGAGATACGTTGCGGATTGCAGTCTCAAATGTCTCAAGTGGCTCCATTTCCTGTGCCTTGATGATATCAAGTGCATCGTATACGAGCTTAGTAGCAGTATCCTTCTTTCCGTCCCACATAACAGTGTTGATGAAGCGTGAAATAGCTTCGGACTGATAGACGAGGTCCGGGCGGCGTGGGTACTTGTTCTTTACTGGGTGTCGCATGATGTTTTAAAACTATGCCTTAGGCTTCTTAGCTCCATACTTAGAACGTCCACGGCGGCGCTTATCAAGTCCTGCAGTATCGAGACGTCCACGAACGATAGTGTACTGAACACCAATGTCCTTCACGCGTCCACCGCGAAGCATAACTACTGAGTGCTCTTGGAGGTTGTGTCCCTCTCCAGGGATATATGCCGTTACTTCCATGCCGTTTGTAAGGCGCACACGGGCGATCTTACGAATAGCAGAGTTAGGCTTACGAGGGGTTTTTGTCGTTACTTTCACACATACACCGCGCTTAAACGGAGCAGGATAGAAGGTAGGACGGTTCTTAAGTGCATTAAATCCACGACCAAGAGCCACAACCTTAGTTTTCTTGGTTGTATTCTTTCGGGCTTTCTTGGTGAGTTGATTTATTGTTGACATGCAGCAAATGAAAACTCCCCCGTGGGAGCTAAAAGCACTATATAAGAGCTGCCGTGGAAATGCAACCATTTCCTATACTGGTGCATATCTGAACTCCCAGTGAATTCTTCATGCTACCGTTTGTATATGAATTTTCTGTTTGGCAGATTAGTCGTGGCCTGCTCCCTCATGTCGGACGAATTATGAAAATAAAGCTATTACAGTCGCTCCCCTTACTTATTTTAGGAATCCTGTCCTATATAAGCTATTTTGGGCTCGGTTGTGTAACAGATCCCGAGTGTTCATTTTACGCACCTCTAAAAGGTTACGGGCCTTCGTTACTCCAACCCGCCCTGCTCTTTTCCCTCTACGCCCTCCCCGGAGCATTCCTCGCAATCTTCACAAAGAAAGAAGTATTCAAGACCTGGTTCCGCTATTCCTTCTTCTGGGCTTTGTTCAGTGCCATTCTTATATATAAGATTCCTGTAGATAGTGGGTCCTGGTTTAGCTTCTGGTGGCTGGAGAAGGATAGTATTGCGCAATTTTGCGGAATACTCTTTTCAGTAATCGGTGCTCTCGCTATCTTGATAAAAACACTTAAGCTCAAAAGAAAAAAGCGCTAGCTCATCAATCATTCATTCCACGTACGCTACACTTAAAGAATGAACCTAACCAGCCCAGTATTTGAAGAGGACGGTCTTATCCCAGCAAAGTACACCTGTGACGGAGACCGTTTCTTGTCGCCGCCTCTATATATTGAAAACCCTCCTGAGGGAACGAAGTCCTTCGTACTTATAGTTGATGATCCAGATGTTCCTGTAGAGGTGATGCCTGAAAAACTTTTTACACATTGGGTACTGTTCGACATTCCGGCTGACACTGAAGGCATCCCAGAGGGTACACACCCAGGACACTTGGGGATGAACACGCGAGGAGAAGCGCAGTACACGGGACCCTGCCCGCCTCCTGAATACGATCCCGCAGAGCATCGCTATTTCTTTAAACTGTTTGCCCTAGACTCCATGCTTAATCTTGAAGCTGGATCGTCCAGAGAACACATTGAGGAGGCTCTTGAAGGACACGTGCTTGAGCGTATAGAACTCGTTGCGCGATACCGCAGAACTTAAAACGCAAAGCGTGCTTGTAGTTGCTGTACCCATGCACGCAAAGACTGTTTTGCTCTGTCTCTCAAAGAAGTTGGCTGTACCTGTACCGGAACACTTAGCTCAATAGGCTTTGCAGCCGATATTGAGAACGCTGGAGCTAAAGTGAAGCTCTCGTTCGGCATTGTGCTTGTAGCTGTAGAGGTTGCAGGAGGTGCTGGAGTTAGGAGTGGCGCTACAACTTTCTCAACCTCTTCAGCAAGCGCTGGCAATGGAGCTGGCAGAGGTACAGGCTTCTTTGGCAAAATTATCTTCTCTTCAATAGAGACAACTTTTGTAGGAAGCGGCTTTGGAGCTTCTGGTCTTGGCGCAGCAAAGATTTGCACAACAAACATTGCACTCCTTCCTTTATACGTACCTTCCGCAACTCCAACACCTATTTCCGTAAACTCAGAACGAAGGATATTTGTGCGGTGCCCGGATGACCCCATAAACGCACTGACCACATCCTCAGCAGACTCTCTGTTAACAACTAAATTCTCTCCAACCATGATGTAGCTGTACCCCGCGCGATCAACGAAGTGCATGGGCGTAAGTCCTTCCGGAGAGACGTGTGCATAGTACGCCTTAGACGCCATGTCCTCTGCCTTCAACTGCGCAGCTCGATCAAGCTTCACGTTGCGTATAAGTGCAGGCACTCCCTCTTGAGCTCGCTCTTGATTCGTAAGTGAAAAGACTGAACCTGAGACTACAGCCGCAGGAAATGCTCCAGGAGAGAGTTGCGGAGCTGTTGCGACAGCAACTAGGACAGCTAGCAGTACAACTCCCCCAAATACAGCTGGTGCGTACGCCGCCAGACGAGTTATGCGTGACTCTTGCATATATATGGATTTATAACATAATTTATACAGACCCATAAGGGCGCCAGACACACCTGTCTACTTCCTGAAAGGAGGCACAACTTATGGCAACACTTTCGCCAAGCGAGGAATCTCTCGCAAAGAAGCTCGTCAAAAAACTCAGCCGTCTGTATGAACATCAGGCAGACCTACTGCTCACACTCGCTGAAGGAGGCTCTTTCAAAAGCAGAGAGGCCGAAAAAATAGCCCACACCAAATACAAGGAACTGGACCTTCCCTTCACACACAATTCGCCTGAGGGAAGAAGGATCCTGGAACGGGCTCTCATGCTTGAGTATGAAGAGCGCCACCCATCACGCACCCCGCCACTTTAGGGGTGCTTTTTATGTAACTACTCCTAGGTACGGAATATTAATGCGCTTCTTAAACTGCGGGCCAGATCGCAAGAAGCGCTCTTTCGTCTCAGTTCCAAGCGCCTGCATGCTGGAAGCCAAGAAAACAGTGTGCCGCCCAAACTTCTTATTCAATGCGTCCAAAGCCACAAACGTTTCTTGTTTTTCTGAAAGCTGATCAAACTCTCCAAACAAGTCGAGTGTAACTGCCGTGTCTGGAACAAGCGCGCGCAGGGTTACACCGCTCGCTCTATATAAAATATCTGACACGTATACTTCATCAAATCTTGTCTGAATGTGTGCGAGCAGTTGCGAAGGCGCAGACAGCGCAACTGGAAACTCCATCTGAATTCCGTGATACGTAAACTCCTGTGTCTTCAAATAAAAACTGAGCGCATGCGCCTTAACACCTTCCTTACGTAATTTCACACACGCAGCCTCCACATTCTTTGAGAGCTGCGCAAATATATATGCTCTATCCATAGAAGGGGGCGAAAATGTGCGAGTCTTCATAACAGAGTGCGGAAGAGCGCGGACTCCACTACCAAGCGAAAGCACTGAGTGTCCACGTAACTCAAGCCACGTTGCTCGCTGAGGCTTTACGATGCCATGATCCTTTAGCCATCCCTCGTCTTTTTGAATGTATTCAAGTGCTGTTGTAACTCCAGAGGCGCGCAGGTGCGTACCAGATGCTCCGCCCAATCCCCACACATCATAAATCTCTGTTTGTTGTAAATAATCTTCGATCTCTTCTACAGGAATTGTAGTAAAGCCCGCAGGCTTTCTGTGTTTGGACGCAACCTTAGCAAGCGTCTTAGTAACTGAAAGCCCTACGCCAAACGTAATTCCAAGACTTGTTTCCAATTTCGCTTTAATTGCTTTTCCAATTTCTTCGTAGGACATGCCCAGAGACTGCTCCAGCCCCGTGATGTCCGCAAAACACTCATCAATGCTGTATTCCTCAACTGCATCGGTGTACTCCCGCACAATGGCATACATGCGACGCGCGAATATGGAATACGACGTGTAGTCAGAAGAGACAACAACTACATCCGGGCAAATCCTCCGTATATCTCGCATGGGCATGCTGCGGTGAACACCGCGCGCCTTAGCCTCATATGAAAGAGAGGTCGCCGCTCCTCGCTCCCCGCCAGTAACCACAGGCCTCCCCCGCAGCCGCCAATCCTTCGCCTGCTCAACTGATGCAAAAAACGCATCTCCATCAAAATGCAGGATGGCACGCGGATACGAAGACGTACGCTCCATATCTTTATGTGTACTTACGAAACGTAGAGGTAACTCTTCCTATAATCTCCCCCTCTCGCGGGTGCATGTCTGGATACTTGCTGTTGGCTGCCTCGAGATAAAAACCCTTCCCTCGCTTCCTCAAATACTTCAACGTGTACCCGTCTTCAGTAAGGGCAACAACAATATTCCCTGGCTTAACATCTTGTGTCCGCTCAAACACAACCATATCTCCTTCACGAATGCCGGCATCTTCCATAGAGTCTCCAGACACTTGCAACAAGTAACTCGCATTAGGGTTGTCTAACAAATAGTCTCCGAGCGAAATAGTATCTGCCAACTCCTCTTCTGCAGGTGCTGCAAATCCTGCACGAATATGTCCCAGAAGCGGAATGCTAAAAAGTCCTGCTGCGGGAATGAGCTTTCCTGTCGCGTCCTTCTCAAGAACCCCTTCCTCTACTAACTTACGTGCAATATAAAAAGCCGAACTTCTTGATTTAAGCTTAAAAAGCTTCATGAGCTCCGTAATGCCCGGCATTCGTTTATGCGCACGATAAAACGCAAGCACCTTACTTAGTCGGTCTTGTTGCATTCACACAGTATATAGAACAATTGTTCTATATACTAGACTCCCACTAGAAATTTAAAGACTGCGGAGATGAAGGCCCCGAACGGAGCTGAGAGAAAGTAGGAGAAAAGGAAAAGTATGGCGATCAAAGAGAAGATGCCTCCGCGCGCAATACGCTCTTCAAAGTCACGAAATACCATAGACATCTTATACGGAAGAAGACCACGGAGTACTGTGTACCCATGAAGCGGCGGAATAGGGAGCAGGTTAAATATTCCGAGTGAGAGATTCACTGAAACTACTACGGCAGCCAGGAGTGCGAACTCCATCATCCCCGCTCCAGCTGCCGCGCGGGTTATAAGCGCAAACACGACTGCCAAAAACAGGTTTGTTAAGACTCCAGCTGATCCAACAATGGCCTCCCCCCAGCGTTGATTCTTTAGGTTATAGGGATTGTACGGAACCGGCTTTGCCCAACCAAACAAAAAGCTCGATTGCGAAATAACCAGGATGGCCGGAATGATGATTGATCCCACCGGATCTATGTGGCGAACCGGGTTTAGCGACAAACGGCCCTGTAATTTGGCCGTCGGATCCCCAAGAGCGTTAGCGGCCCAACCGTGCGCTACTTCGTGAATAATCACGGAAATAATGAGGATTGCGATAGTAAGTAAAATCATGGACATAGGTCAGGTTGCTCAAATATGTCTCTGTATGCTAGCATGCGGGAACTATGGCACGCGAATGCGCAGTAACCGGAAAGAGTACGCAAATCGGCGGACGGTATTCAAACCGTACCCGTGCTACTCAATTCAACCCAACTGGAAAGGTACGCCGCAAAGCGAACCTTCAGAAGCGTCGTATCTTCGTTCCTGAGCTTGATAAGGCTATCCTCGTCGACATCAGCGCCAAGGGCATGCGACACATCAAGAAGAACGGCGCACACGCCACACTCAAGAAAGCAGGAGTTATATAAAGGAAAAACCGCCTCTGGCGGTTTTGTTCTTAATGGACGGCGCTTCGGAGCGGCGGGAAGACCCGGACATTGTTGTCGTCCAGAATTTTCTTGCCCTGAACTTCCTGAAAGCTCGTTTCGGTGAGCGGGGCCGGGACCTGCAGCTTATTGGCAGCGACATACAGCAGATCGTCCTCATCATCGGCCTTAACCCGAAGCTTGGGTTTGCCATGAAGTATGATGCGGTACCACCGTTTCTCCTTCTGCCTGGATCTGTGAAGGGAGCGCTCGCTCCCTTTAGGATCCACCACCTGACTTGTCTTCACGTACTTCCCTCCTAAATAGGCACCTGCCTAGTTAACGCCACCAAGACGTCCACGTCAACTTTTCGCGCTCTGCAGCGCTTACTCCGTCAGATTCATACGTAATTGTTTGGTCCGTTATTGTTGAAACTATTTCTGACCCCGTAGCTCCTATGCGTTCCAGAACCTCCGGGTGCGGATGCCCGTAACTATTGTCTCTGCCAGCAGAGACAACCACGATCCGAGGCTTAACTGCAGCGAGCCACAACGCATCGGTTGAAGTACGTGAACCATGATGTCCTGCCTTAAGCACATCACTACGCAGCGCATCTCCATACTGCGCAACCAATCTGTCTTCGACCCACGACGGAGCATCTCCTGACAGCAAGAACTCCGTATCTTTATATACGACTCTTAAAACAATTGACGCATCATTGGACTCTCTAAGCTGGGAAACATTGTCTCCTGGATAGAGCACGTCTGCATATGCCCCGTCCCCCAACTGAAAGCGCATTCCTGCCCGCGCCAGTAGTTGCCGTGCTCCCCGCTCCTTTGCAGCACTTACTACGAACTGCTCGTACACTTCGCTCTCACCCACCCTTCCTGGGGTTACGATGTATGAAATTTGATACCTCTCCAGGACTTCTGGAAGTCCTCCGATGTGATCCGCGTCCGGGTGCGTTGCTACCAGCACCTCAATCTTTCTGTCCAGAAGATTCATAACTTTAGGCAACTCCCGCACAACAGACCGATCTCTCCCTCCGTCTATGAGCATTTGAATACCCGTTGGTCCAGTTATGAGAATGGCGTCTCCTTGTCCAACATCAAGAAAAGATACCTGGAGCAGCCGCTCATGCTCAAAGTTGGTTATCCCAACTAAGACAACACCCTGCACGCACAGCAGTACCAGGAGAGAGAACCATAGGAATGTTCGCGACCGCCACATGTCCTAAGGATACTCATAGAACACTCATTAGCAGAGACGGTATACTGGTACTACTAACGCTATATATCTATGATTTACACTGCACGCACCTTCGATCTTCCAGAACTAAAGGGTCTTTCTAAAAAACAAATTGATGTACACCTCGCCCTGTACGAGGGGTACGTAAAACACGTGAATCTTATTCTTGAAACTATTCAGCGCCTGCGTTCTGAGAATGCAGAGCAAAATGCATTTATTATTGCAGAGCTTAGGCGTCGCCTTGGATTTGAATTTGATGGCATGCGCATGCACGAGTACTACTTCGACCAATTCGTAGGAGGTAACCAAGCTGCAGAGCGTGAAGGAAATCTATTTGCAGCAGCTACTGAAAAGTATGGCGGATGGGATGAGTTTGTTACACACCTTAAGGAAGTTGCAGGGACTCGAGGCATTGGATGGGTTGTGGTCTACTTCGATGCAGTCGCAGGAACGCTCCACACTGCATTCGTTAACGACCATGAAATCGGACAGCTCTCTGGTTTGCCCATTATTCTTGCCATAGACCTCTGGGAACATGCCTTTATGGTTGATTACGTTCCAGCTGAAAAGAAAACCTATGTTGAAGCATTCCTAGAAAATATGAACTGGAGTGTTGCTGAGTCTCGACTCAATACTGCGCAGCTTTAAGCTTCTATAGGCGCAGACGATTATTTGTTTCGATCCATTGCCCTGTTAGCAAGCCTGTCTGCATCAGTGTTGTACTCTCGGTACACATGCTCAAACGTTACTGATTTGAACAAACTTACAAGTTCCTCTACACGCGCTGCGAGAGGCTTAAGTCCTTCGTTCTTCAGCTTCCATTGCTTTAACATCTGACGGACAACGAGCATGCTATCGAGGCGCACAGAAATCTCTGCATCCTTTGCAGCTGCTCCAAGCTTTTGAGCGAGCGCTTCAAGAGCGAGAAGAACTGCAGTGTATTCAGCGACGTTGTTTGTTGTATTCCCTAGAAACTCAGAGACCTCGACGACTGTTTCTCCTGCCTCATTTCTTACAAGCGCGCCCGCACCAGCAGGTCCTGGATTGCCTCGCGAGCCGCCATCAGCATAGAGCGTGAAATTCATAAGGAATAGTATAGCAATAAGGAAAAGGTCGGAGATCTCGCCCTAAGACCTGTTGTCCATTCTATGCACTACCGCTTCCTCCCGGCAACGATTGCTCCGCATAGAAACAATTCGTAATCGTACAGGCTGTCCACGCGTAAACTGATCTCGCTCTAAGTGCGCAAGAATATGAATCTTTTTTCCAGCAACTAATTGCTCGCACGCATCTCCAAACTCTCTACGGGCGAAAAATGTTATTGCCTCAAGCGAAGGGTCTGGAAATTCCTCATGCCCGCGCCCAATATGCAGCCGAAGATGCTCGCTGGATTTTCCAAACCATGAAACTGCTTCGACACGCACGTCGTGCAGTGCAAATGTTGGCTTTGGGTTTCCCATGCCAAACGGCGCGAACTTCTCCAAAGACTTTAAAAGTTTTGTCGTAGCCTGTTCAGGACTAATATGTTGGTCTGCCTCTTCTTCTGTTCTCTCTTGTTCTGGCAAGTGTGCGAATGCTTCAGACAAATGTTCTTCCAGAGAGAAGACTGCATCTGGGGCAACGGAGAATCCTCCTGACGCGGCGTGCCCTCCAAACTCTAAAAATGCATCCTTTGCCGCAGTCATTAGATTTAGGAGATGCACTTTCCCGGGGCCGCTTCTGCACGATCCTTTTATTGTGTCATTTCCCTCTCTTCCCCAGAGGAATGTAGGCTTGCCGTATTCCTCTGCAATACCGTTTGCAACAAGCCCCAAAAGACCCGGTCTCCAATCAGGATCCCCAAGTGCAATAACTGCAGGCAGTGTTCCAAGCGCCTTACGTTCTTCAAGACGCTCATGCACTGCTCGCGTAATAGCCCCCGCAGACGCACGGCGTGATCTATTTAGAGACTCCAACTTCTTTGCAAGTACATCAGCTTCCGCTTCGTCGCTCGTTGAAAGAAGCAGGAACGCATCGCGCGGATCTCCCATGCGCGATGCTGCATTAATGCGCGGACCAATCATAAAACCCACATCATCCTCTGTTATCTTTGATTGCTGCACTCTCGCTGCCTTACACAACTTCTGAAATCCAATACGTGGAGACTTACGCATAACAAGAAGTCCGTACGTAGCAAGAACGCGATTCTCTCCCGTTAACGGAACCATGTCTGCAATTGTTGAAAGACCTGCCATATCCAGAAGCCACTTCTCCCATCCTTCAGGAATCAACTCTCTTCCAGGAAATCCGACTGCAAGAGTTGCGCACACAAGCTTCCACGCAACTCCCGCTCCGCATAAACTTTTGTATGGATACGTTTCATCTGATCTTGCGTTTGGATTCAACACTGCAAATGCAGGCGGCAAACTCTCCTGAGGCAGGTGGTGATCGGTAACGATGACTTCCATGCCAAGTGTTGCAGCATGTGCAACCGGAACATTGTCTACAATTCCTGAATCAACCGTAACCACGAGCGTAACTCCGTCACGCGCCAAGGACTCAAGTCCAGGAATATTAACTCCATACCCTTCGTTATGTCGGTGCGGAATGTAGTTAACAAAATTAGCTCCTGTTTTTTTTAGAAAGTCATGCAGTAGTACTCCACCCGGAATACCGTCGCAATCGTAATCGCTCCACACTGCAATCTTTTCCTTGCTCGCTATAGCCTCAGCGAGTCTTTTCGCCGCCTTTGGCATATCCGTCATGAGCATCGGATCATGAATATGCTCGTCGTAGGAGGGACTTAAGAATGCTTCTGCATCTTCCTTGGTTATGAGTCCGCGGCGAACTAAAAGTGCTGCAGTAAAATCGTCGTACGCCCTAAGCTCTTCACGTACATCTGCATCAAGTTCTTTAAAAAGAGGAAACATATAGTGTGCGCATTGTACCAAATGGCTCTCCTGCGGTATCGTTTCCTATATATGGAAGACACAGTATTCGGAAAGATTATCCGCAGAGAATTGCCAGCAGAGATTGTGTATGAAGATGAAGAGACCCTCGCTTTTCTTGATATTGAGCCCGTTTCCCCGGGCCACACCCTCGTTATTCCCAAAAAGGCCGTGCGAAACATCTTTGATGTAGATGATGAAACGCTTGCAGCAGTTATGCGTACCGTACGCAAAATCAGTCCAGCAGTTCGTGACAGCGTTGGCGCCAAGGGCGTACACGTAAATTCAAACCACGAGCCCGAGGCTGGCCAAGTAGTATTTCATCTACACATGCACATCATTCCACGCATGGAGAGAAATGCGTTTGAGGTGTGGCCAAAAACTACTTATGCCTCAGAGGAGGCAAAAGATATAGCGGCACGTATTCGAAAAGAGCTCAGTTAGCGCAGCGCTTCAATTCCTGGAAGCGTTCCCTTAGACAGGAAGTCCAACATCGCTCCCCCGCCTGTTGATATAAATGAGAACTTATTAGATACGCGTACTTTCTCTATTGCAGCAACTGTATCTCCGCCACCCACAATTGAATGTGCTCCTGAGCTTGCAATTACTTTTGCAAGATCCTCAGTTGCCGTTGTGAAACCGTTTTCGTAATTTCCAAGCGGCCCATTCCAAACGATAGTCTTTGCCTTTGCAACGCGCTCACTCAACATAGCTACTGTCTTTGGACCATTATCTAAAATAGCTTCGGAAGCTTGTACGTCTCGTACCGCCGCAATACGTCCCTGCTCTCTTGTCCCTCCGTGTGGCGCAACAACATAATCAAGTGGAAGGCTTAACTTTCTATTACTTACGAGTGCGCGAATCTCTGATCGATTCGCTCCCGATACAAGAGACTTTCCAACCGGCAACCCTTCCGCAACTGCAAAATCATTTGCAAGCGCGCCTCCAACATAGACGCGGTCATATACGGAAAGTAGTTTCTTTAGCACTGGTTCTTTTGTAGCAAACTTTGCTCCTCCGATAATTGCGAGAGAGGGTTTCTTTGGCTTCAGTGCTTTCTTGAGTTCTTTAACTTCCGTCTCAACTAGAAGCCCCGCATAGGACGGGAGATACTCAGGGACTCCAACCACAGACGCGTGCGCACGGTGACACACATCAAAGGAATCCTGCACAAAAATATCTGCAAGGTCTGCAAGTGCTGCTGCAAATGATTTCGTATTCTTTTTCTCTCCCACGTCCCTGCGCAGGTTCTCCAACATCAAGACTCCGCCCGGAGACAATGCGCGCACTGCAGCTCGTGCTGCTGGTCCTGTTGTAACAGGACAGAACTGCAGTCCAGGAACCATCTTTTTGAGTGCCTGATACACAGGCTCAAGTGACTCCGTACCCTGGTCTCCAATGTGCCCAATTAGGACAACGCGTGCGTGTCGCTCGCGCAGATATTCAATTGTAGGAAGTGCTTGCTTCAGCCTGAAACTCCCCGAGACTTTTCCTGACTCAATCGGTACATTCAACGCAGCACGCACGAGTACAGGAATGCCTTCAAGTTTCTTAATAGAGCGAACTGTTCTCATAGTCTTAGTGTATACGAATCTTTAGAGTTCTGGACGAATATCTTCAAACCAAAGTTTGTACCCTGCAGAAGAAGGATGCAATCCGTCTGCTGACAGGTACGTCTTCGGGTCGTTATTAATCTTCTGAGTTGCTGGTGATTTCCCGAAGTTTACATACGTGTGCCCTGCGGCTGTAACAACTTCTTCAAAGGCTGCGTGAAACTTCTTGTTGAGTCTCGTATGGAATGGTCGCACGGGATACGGGAACAGCGTCGCCCCTCCTACGTCTCCCGCACTAATAACTACAACTTTCTCAGACGTAGGCAGCTCCTGTAAAACTTCTGCGAGCTCTCTCGCTGTCTCTTTTGCGGAATGGAATCTAATAATATCGTTGCCACCTATCTGTATAAGAATAAGTCTGTACTCGCTTCTTTGTGCGCGAGTGATCTGCTCACTCAAATCTTTAACTTCTGCTCCTGAACGCGCATAGTTTTCAAGAGAGCCCGCACCTATATATTCAGCAACCAGTCCTGCCACACTTTCTTCAGGCACCCGAGCACCGATACCAACTGCAGTACTGTCTCCAAGAACTAAGACTGCATCTCCCTCTCCTTCTTTAGTATAGGGAACGGTATTCTCAATTATTTTCTTAGAGACTTGAACGGTTAGGTAAAAATTTATAGCCCAGTAACAAAGAAGTACCAGCCCAAGAATTCCTAAGGAAATATATAGAATACGCATGTAAGATTACGTGTTTAAAGTCAGCGTACTACGCAAGAGCCTTAACAAGCCCAGAGAAAGTAGTCACATCAGTACTTGCTCGTCCAACGAGAAACCCTTCAACACCAGTGCCGCTCGCAAGCATACGTATATTTCCCGCATCGACAGACCCTCCATACAAGACACGCACCTTCGCATTTGCGCGTCCTGGAATAAAGTCTGAGAGAATCTTCCTGATGTAGAGAACCATCTCTGCAAGATCTCCTGCAGTAATAGCGTCAGCTTCTGTCTTTCCAATAGCCCAGACCGGCTCGTATGCAATAACGAGCTGCAATCGCTCCTTTGACGAGAGTGCCTCGACAACACTACTGATCTGCTGCCGCACTTCCTTCAAATACAGCGCATCAGTATCACGCTCTCGTTCTCCGATACACAACACGGGGATCATGCCGTGCGCAAATATGTGTCGTACCTTTTCTAGGATTACTGCATTGCTCTCTCCTTGTGCTCTGCGCTCTGAATGTCCTGCTAGTACATACGTAACACCAAGATCTGCAAGCTGTCCTGCAGCAACTTCTCCGGTCTGTGCGCCTCCCGTTGTTTCAGACACATCTTGAGCTGCGAGAATAATTCCCTTAACTCCAGAGAACATACCTATATATGGATAGGCTGGTGCATGTACGAGCTCATGTGTGCTCTTTACTGAGAGACGCTTGGCAGAGGCTACAAGCGCCTTTGCTTTAGTTGCAGATTCAATATATGCCTTCCAATTTCCGATGATCAACATCCTTGAATCCTAGCACGAAGCAATTACTCTTCTCGCCAGTCTACAAATTCGTAGTCTGTTGATGTTGTTGGTGTAAATGGGGGCGGATCTGTTGAGAGATTCCTATCAAAAGCATCAATACGAGACTGATAACCTCCGTCACTGTACCCAGTCCACCAGGAGTAACACCCGTTTTGCCACTGCGTTCCTGTGCGTAGGTTAGAAACTGTTGTTCCAAGAATTGTAAGTGTCCCCCGCGGTTCATAAGAACTCGGACATGAATATAGGTTTCGTCCAAAAGCCCCGCCCTGCGCCACAAAGATTCCGTTCAGCGTCATGTTCTGAGGCGAGTCTGGAGCTATCAGCACATTATTCTCTGCAATAAGCGTAAGTCCGTCTGTGCCATCTGTTGCTGCATAAGTAATACTGTCCTTTAGTACTGCGCTCGGAGCGATACCCGTAGTAGTTATGTTTGCCGCAACGAGTGTTACCTTCCGATCAACTACTCCCTCTACCCACACATTATCTTCAACAAAGATAAGCCCGCAGTCTGCAGGAAGCGTATAGGTGCTATAAAAACTTTCTGAAGAAATAAGCGTACGATCTACGGTATCCTCCGCATTAACTCCAACAAAGGAGAGTGACGTAGTATCGGACACACGTCGCACCGTAACCGTGCCGTTGCCATTAAAAATAAGATGGTACCCTCTCCAATACTTCGAATTATTTGTGTTTGTCCCTGAGCTGTAGCGAGCAAGGTATAAGCCACTCGCGTTTGCTGTTGCCTTAAGTGTACTGAAGTCTGCAGCTATGCCGGCAAAATCAACTTGCGGCACGGGGAAGTTCCAAAGACTTTGAATTCCCCCGCTTCCCCATACACCGTTCTTAGTCTGGTTTGGAGAACAGCCAAATGATGAAGTACACAGCCACGTAGACAAAGAACTTGTTACTGGCGCATTCGCAGTTCCGTCCATGCGAATACCTCCGTTGCTATGGTACGGTCCATTAATAATGCGATCGTCTCCTGCCCAGACACTACTGTTAAGTACGTATGAGAAACGAGCAACGGTGGGCCGGGCGTACCGAGCCACAATAGTTTTTGAAGCATTCTGTTGTTCAATCGGTGTGCCTGTTGAGCGAATGTCTATAGACGTTGTCTGTCCGCAAGATGTGTTGCCAGAAATATCAAGTGATATTGTTCCAGTTTGTCCTCCCTCGGGATCGTTATAAGGAATCGTGTAGGGGCCCGCGCCTCCAGTTCCGTTTGTAAGATCGTCTGGATAGTGTGCAAGAAACCATCGATAGTACTCAAGTCCCGCCTCTGCGATCGCAAAGCCTCTGCTCCCTGCTGTTGCCGTAGACTGTGCGCGGTTCTCTGTAAGCACGTAGCCTGAGAGTGCACCAAGTACCGTGATGAATACCGCACCGAATACGAGTGCGAGAAGCATGAGGTAGCCGCGGACTGGTGCAGGTCTTTTCATACTATTAGTATCTCAAGTTTCTGAGCGTTGCGCTCTGCTCGATGGTTAGTATGTTTGGCGCACGAAGTGGATTGAGATCCACATCCAGACGCAGCCTTACAGACGCAACGTCAGCAAGATTTATAGTTCCTGTTAGCTCCGTTCCCGCTGCATTGTAGTATCTGAAAATTGGAGTACTCGCTGCGTTCTTCACATACGTTGCAATCGTATACGTAGTCTCTGGTTGTCCAGCATAGGACGGCGGGTTACCCGTAGAATTTGTTACGCCCTGATACATAGTTCCGTTTGAAAGGTACAGCCGAATGCGTTCCACAGGTGTATCTACATCTATGTCGCTATAAAAAGTAATCGTCGATGTTGCTGCAGCAGCGAGCGGGAAAGACCCGTCTTCTCCGTAGGAGGCTTCTCTTAAAATCCCGAAGGCTTCATTAATTCCTCTATGCGCACTATCAAGTGCAGTGGTCTGCTCTAGCACATACGCATTTGATCTATAGAAGTACGAGATCATCGTGAGCAGGCCTACACCTACTACAGCGAGTATCGCTACAACAACTATCGTCTCAGTTAGAGTAAATCCGCGTTTCATACTTATTGAAGAAATAGTGATACATCAAATGGAACTCCTGGGGTAAGGGTGTACGGGGATGCCACAGAAGAACTTGCAACGGTATAGCCTGTTACACCTGAGAGCGTATACACATCCCACTCAAACGGAATGTAGCGCGCGCCAGCAGAGTCAGTAGTGCTTGAAACAATTGTTTTGTAAATTGCTGCACCCTCCCCTGTTGTTCCCTTCTTCTTTGCACCCGTGAGCGTGAACGGAACATTCGGTACAGGAATCGGACCTTCGTCATATACAAAAGACCAATCAAGAATTTGCGAAGTGCTCGATGCACTGTTTGTACTGAGCTCAGTTACCAGACTTAGCGCAGGATACGTAGATGTTGAAACTCCCGAAAGACTAATTGGGAAATTCAGGAATCCTGTTGCATTGCCTGCGAGTACTGCATCGGGTATCAGCGTCCCACTTCCATCCGCAACATGGATGCGTACTGAAGTGCCTGCGGGCGCATTACGCGTTCCTGAAACGTTTGTCCAAGCTGAGAGATACGTTGGCTGTGTGCTTGTGGAACGCGCACTTCCCGAAAGCGCATAGCTTCCAACACCTCCTGAAAGCGAGAGTGCTCCCCCTGCAACCTGTGTGTTCGTCATAGACGAAAGTCCAGAACTAGTTGTAAACGTATCTGTCGTTGTTGCCGCACGAATGGGGTAGAACGTACGTATCGTAAACGGAACAAGTGAATCAATTGCAAACGTACTTGATGTTGTTTGATTCGCAACAACCGTTAAATACCCAGGTGTTGGATTCTGATTCGTTCCGTCACGTGTGTACGTCTGCGCGCTTGAGTACCCGGACTTTGTTACAGAAATCTGATACTCAGTTGACGTTGGTGCACCGGGAAACGCTGTGGCCCCGCTCGCGTCAGAGAACGTTGTTATGTCTACAGTCGGTATAAGGGACGTGTTTTGAATCCGTACTGATGCTCCAGACACGGCAATACCAGAGGCGTTTACGACACTTACCCGGAGAGTTCCTCCTCCTGCCGTTGTCTCAAGAGACGGAGGTGCAATGTTTGAAATAAGCGCAACTTCTCTAATCGTTTCCCGGAACGTGTACGTCACGGCCACTTTCGCTTGCTTATAGTCTGCAGGGATGCCGTTTGAGTCACCTGCTCCCGTCCCGTCCTTCGCATCATCTACATAGGACACGAATGTTCTGATGGTATACGGAATGCCGTTCATAGTTGTCGTTGCGCTCTGCGGAATAAGTCCTGCAGGAATTCCCCCAACAGTCCCCACAGACGCATACGGCAGAGAGCGCAAATACTCCATTTGCGTAGTAGCAACAGCAGTTGCTCCTGCCTTTGCTTTTGCAGAAGAAGAGATAAGTAGTGATGCGCGCAGGAGTCCGAGCAAGGTAAGAAAAACAATGAGCACGAGTGCAGAACCTACCAACACATCAATAAGCGTCATGCCGCGCTGCACTTTCATATAGTACGTATGATAACGCACCCGCCGGCTCCCTTTTAAATCTTGTCCGAGAGAGAGTAGATCGGAGAGATCATCGACATCGCAAAGATACCAACAACCGTTCCAATGAAGAGCATGAGCACAGGCT
>JAHJZL010000047.1 GCA_018826405.1 Patescibacteria group bacterium | reverse complement strand
GCTTGATCTCAACTCCACGAGGAGTACTAACAGATCGTGAGGCACGAAAGCTTCGCTCAGGAGGAGAGGATCTCTTCGAGATTTGGTAATTACGATTTCTATGTCACGTCTCGCTAAAAAACCAATCACCATCCCTTCCAAGGTTACCGTTTCAACAACGAACGGCATGCTTTCTGTAAAGGGTCCTTCAGCAACGCTTGAGCGCCCGATTCATGCAGCAATTACCATTGAGGTTACTCCTGAGGGAGTTATGGTTGCTCCTGCAAACGACACTAAGCTTGCGCGCGCACTCACCGGAACCTTTGCTGCACACACTCGTGCAATGATTTCTGGAGTTGAGACTCCATTCAAGCGTGTCCTTGTTATCAAGGGAGTTGGATATAAGGTTGAGCTTCGCGGACGCGATCTCGTCTTCAATGTCGGATTCTCACACCAGGTCACACTCACTGTCCCTGAAGGACTTGAGGCAAAGGTTGAGAAGCTCACTATCACTATTGAAGGAGCAGACAAGCAGAAGGTAGGACAGTTTGCAGCTGAGATCCGTGCCATCAAGCCGCCAGAGCCATACCTTGGAAAGGGTATTGCCTATGACAACGAGGTTATTCGTCGCAAGCAAGGTAAGAAAGCCGTATAGCGTATGCCATCTACACTTCTCAACAAAAAGGAACTTCGCGACCGTCGCCACAAGCGCGTTCGTGCACGCATCAGCGGAACTGCTGAGCGTCCTCGTCTTGCCGTATACAAGTCAAACAAGTTTATTTCAGTACAGCTTATTGATGACGTTGCAGAGAAGACGCTTGCTGCTTCCCATGGCCGCTCATTCCCAGGCTCACTTTCAGTACAGGCTGCTGCCGTAGGGAAGGCTATCGCTGAGGCTTCTCAGAAGGCAGGTATTACAAGTGTTGTATTTGATCGCGGAGGATACATGTACGCTGGACAGGTTAAGGCAGTAGCAGAGGCTGCACGAGCCGCAGGACTTACGTTTTAAATCATGACTGACACACCAACCATGGATACAGAGAAGAAGACACCAGAGGCAACTCCAGAGACTGCCGCTGCAACTCCAGTACGCGACGATCGTCGTCCTGGTGGACGCACTCCTGGCCGCCGTCCTGGTGGACGTGATTCTCGTGGTCGTGGTCCTCGTGCTCCTCGCGAGCGCTCTGAGTTTGAGCAGGCAACTATTGAAGTACGCCGCGTTGCGCGTGTTATGGCCGGAGGACGCCGTTTCTCTTTCTCGGTAACAGTTGTTATCGGAGACAAGAAGGGACGTGTCGGTGTTGGTCTTGGAAAGGGAGCAGATACTGCGCTCGCTATTGATAAGGCAGTACGCGATGCGAAGAAGCACCTCATCACTGTCGCTCGTACTCCAGACGGCTCTATAGCGCACGACGTGTCCGTGAAGAACTCTTCTTCAATTGTTACTATCGTTCCAAGTCCAGGTCGCGGTATCGTAGCAGGGTCTGCTATGCGTACTGTACTTGAGCACGCAGGCGTTACTAACGTCGTTGCTAAGATCCTTACTCGCACGAAGAACAAGCTTACTATTGCTCGCGCAACAGTAGACGCACTTGCAAGCGCAGGTAATCGCTAACAGAATTTGTATGCAGTCCAACACTCTCGCCCCAAAGACAGCTCGCATAACCACGCCTCGTGTAGGTCGTGGTGGAAAGCGTGGTAAGACGTCAGGTCGCGGAACAAAGGGACAGAACGCACGCGCAGGACACCGCAAGCGCCCTGAGATGCGTGACATCCTTAAGAAGCTTCCAAAGCTTCGTGGACACGGACAGAACCGTTCTCACACAGTTCGTTCTAACCGCCTTACCTACGCACCGGTAAACCTCACTATGCTTGAGGCAGCATTCTCAGCAGGAGACACGGTTACTCCAGAGACTCTCTACAAGAAGGGGTTGGTGCGTGCACGTGGGGGCAAGATCTCCTACGTAAAGATCCTTGGAACAGGAACACTCACGAAGGCCCTAAATATCACAGACTGCGCGGCGTCGGGCGCAGCAAAGGCAGCTGTTGAGGCAGCAGGCGGTTCACTCCTCTCCTAATCCGCCATGGCAAGCCAGGCGATACACAAACTCAAAGTTATCTTCTCGGATTCGGTTGTGCGTAACCGAATACTCTTCATCTTGGCTGCGTTTGCTGCATTCCGTGTTCTTGCAGCAGTTCCAATTCCAGGTGTTAACCGTGTTGCACTGGAGCAGTTTTTCAATAACAACCAGTTTCTTGGTCTTCTCAACATCTTCTCTGGAGGAGGGTTGTCTAGTCTTTCTATAGTTATGCTCGGTGTGGGCCCCTACATTACGGCGTCTATCATCATGCAGCTCTCAACCGTTATCTTCCCGAAGGTAAAGGCAATGTACACAGAAGAGGGGGAGGCAGGACGAACTAAGTTCATTTCACTCTCTCGTGTTATTACGGTGCCGTTTGCGATCCTACAGTCTGTAGCATTCCTCTCTCTTCTTGAGAGTCAGGGAATTGTTATTGCACTTACACCGTTTGCGTTTGCACTTAACGTCTTCCT
>JAHJZL010000046.1 GCA_018826405.1 Patescibacteria group bacterium | reverse complement strand
TGAGATTGTTTTAATCAATCACAACTCAACTGATGCAACAGGTGAGATTGCAAGAAAATATCCTGTTACCGTTGTAGATTACGAAGGACCAGAAGGCTCTGTGTATGCACGAATCAAAGGGTTTGAGACAGTACAAGGAGAATATGTTCTCTGTATTGATGGAGACTCAGTTGCGGCAAACAACTGGGTTGAAGTTATGACAGGAATGCTCGCTAAGGACGGGATGGTTATGGTGGGCTCATGGGTTCGCATGACGGGAACATTCTACTTCCTTCTTGGATCTTGCTACTGGTATTTCGTATGTGTATCAAAGGGATTCAGAGCCACTGACTATTTGTGGGGAGCAAGTCTTGGGCTTGCGACACGAGAGCGAGATTCAATTATAAAAGCGCTTAAGGAAGGGATCACACTAACCAGCAAGTTAGGACTCCCGTGTAATCCTGACGACTATTGGCTTGCCTTGTTCATGAGTCAGCGCGGAAACCTGGAAGTTACAAATAAAACCTGGGTAAAGGCTCATGCAAAAGAATCAAATAGTTGGCAGGGATTTACGCGAGGTATCGTGGCTCGGGGTATTAGGAGAACAATACATAGATTTTTGAGTAGAGAAGGACTGCCCAATATAGAAATATAAAAGAAAAGAACCCCTTGTTTATACTCGCTGGGGTTCGGTGCGAGTTTTGGTCAGGCGGCGGCCAGAGCTTTCTTCCTGGGCCGAGCTCGCTTCGGGGCCTTGAGGACGGCCCACATGGAGCCGTCCGCCATGAGCAACAGCTGGTGGCAAGCTTCCACGCGAGTTTCGCCCTCCACGGTGTAGAAGCTGATGCCGTTGAACGTGAGGCGCTCACCGATCTGTTCGTGGTTGGCCGGCGCCTTTTCGGCCGTCCGGCACCGGGCCACCATTGAGCACCCGAAGCCGCGCTCCCGATCTGAGGACGGACCGAAGGTGACGCCCGTGGCGATCACCGACTTCACGGCGACGGCTTTTTCAGGCTGCTCCTTCGCGTCACGAATCAGCCAAGGATGGTCGGACCCGCGCGCGCGGTAATTCGCACTGACAATTTTCATCTCGAATCTCCAACTTGGCTGATATAAACGGTTTGCTTAATCTATCCAAGTTGCGAAACAGTAACAGGTTAGTAAGGATTGTCAAAGATTCTGCAACTCTCATCAAGCTGATGTAAAAGACGAAGACTCGTAAAACTTCAACATGTTATCGTGTATGTACTACACGCGTCTTGCGTCTTTAATAGTGTATTTGTAACTGTACCTTTCTATGAACACCCGAGCTCACACTCTTAAGTTTGAAATTAGTCTTATAACCTTTCTCGTTGCAGCAACCTGTCTGCTCTACGCACCGAAAGTAAACGCAGCAACATGCGTATTTAGTTCAACAAACCTTGAACTTGGAAGCGTAAGCGAAGAAGTACGTTGTCTGCAGCGATACTTGAATGGTGCTGGCTTCACCGTTTCAGATAGTGGAGTTGGATCTGCAGGAAGCGAAACAAATCAGTTTCAGAGCAAAACACTCTCTGCAGTACAGCGATGGCAGGTTGCTAACGGTGTAAGCCCCTCTACAGGGACCTGGGGGCCTCTCTCGCGCGCTAAATACCTCACTCTGACCACAAGTACTCCTGCGCCTACAATTCCCGTACCTACAACGCCTACGGTGCCTATAGTGAGTTCTGAGCAGCGGAGCGCACGCAGTGCGATACAAGACGCTCGTGACGAGTACGAAGATGCGCTAGAAGACTATGAAGACGCCAAAGACGATGGAGACGGTGTCGGGAAAGCAAAGACCTATCTAAGTGACGCACAGGAAGATCTACTCAAGGCACTCTACGCCTTCATTGACGAAGACTATGCGAAAGCACTGAGCTACGGAAAGAACGCAAAGGAATCTGTTGAAGATGCGTATGACGAGATGGGAGGAAGCGGAGATGACAAGGATGATGCGAAGCAAGCAATTGAAGACGCTGATGAAGCGTATGACGATGCGAAAGACGAGATTAACGACGCAGATGATGACGGAGAAGATGTAGACAAGGCAAGAGACATTCTTGCAGACGCCAAGGATGCATTGAAAGATGCAGAAGACGAGTATGACGATGGAGACTATAACGACGCCATTGAGTATGCAAAAGATGCTGAGGCACTTATAAAGAAAGCGTTGAAGGCACTCTAGAACAGAGATAAAGAAAAAGCCCCCGCTCTTTTTCATGAGAGCGGGGGCTTTGTTGTTGTAGACCTGCTGACGTCAGCGTGCCTGCGCCGCGTACGCGTGGCCGGCACCATCGATGCCGATCACCAGCGTCGGGGGTTTCCCGGCCGCGACGGCATTGCTGACCATCCGTTCGGTGGCGCGCACCTGCTCCAGTTCCACGTAGCGCGGATTGCGCGCCAGAGCAGTGCCGACGGCATCGATGGAAGCCACCTCAGCCGCAGCGCCTGCCTGACGGTTCCGGTTGTCCTGAACGATCGGGTCCGGCGTCACATTGGACAGCGAGACGCTCTGGAGCTCCAGCGGCACCCGAAGGGTGCGCAGGCGCTCGTTCAGGGCCACGGTGAGATCGGCCTCGATCTTCGCGCGATTCATATTGATCGCGCGATCGTCGGAGTAGGCGCCGATCACCTGACGGATGATCGAACGTGCTTCCTGGTGCACGAAGCGATTGTAGACGCTTTGAACTGTGATCCAGGAGATACGCGCGTTTCCTTGACCGGCCGACGGCGTAATTTCCGCGAAGACGCGGTTACGCAGCCGGGCATCCGTGGGGATGCGCAGCCGGACGTAGACGTCCACAGCGACCGGCATGGGGCCGGTGCTGTCGGCCCCATTGGAGACGATGATGCGGTGATCTTCGCCCCCTTGGCTGGCCATGAAGGACTCCTTCATCTGGACAGCCGTGGCCTCCATGAACACCGCTTGGTTGGCGCGGCCGTCCATGTTCTCGCCGCCGAGATTCAGCTGGCCAGACTCGATGATCTTGTCCTGCCACCCGGTGGGTGTCAGGATTTTGGCCACGTATCCGGCCGGCACGTTGACGTACTCGGACGAGTTGATGCCCCCGCATGACGTCAGCAGCAAGCTGGCGGCCGCGAGGCTCGCGATGATTAACTTTTTCAAGTGAGAAACTCCTCTAGTTCTCGGTGTTGTTGGAAATCCGCTCTTCGAGCGACTGCTGTGCTTCGTCTCCGGCGGACCGGTCGATGGTTGAGCGCGGAATCGCTTCCACGCTCGCCGCCTTGATGAACACGATGACGACGGACGCGACGATCACTGCCCAGAGGATGAAACGAACCCCCTTGATCAGCTTTCGCGCATCTACGTCAGTTGTGTGCTTCAGGGCATACCCCGACACGAGCCAGATGACGAGCGCAGCGACGAATGCCGAGACGAGGCCCGGCAGGTACTGTTGCAGCAAGTCATACATTACAAGGAACTCCTTTCCTAGAGCGGAATGCTCACGCATGAAAATAGAACTTTTTTCATATTTTGTCAACTACATATCTTTGTCTATAAATAAAGAAAAAGCCCCGCAGTACGCGGGGCTTTTTCAATAAGTAACGTTAATTACTTAACAGCGTCCTTAAGCGCCTTAGCTGCACGGAACTTTGGAGTACGTGTAGCAGCGATCTTAATAGTCTCGCCAGTACGTGGGTTGCGGCCAGTACGAGCTGGACGTGCCTTTGCACTGAAGATACCGAGTCCTGCAATGGAAACTTCGTCTCCGCTGCTGATACCGGTGCTGATGCTTTCAATAACACACTCAACTGCGCGCTCTGCATCGGCCTTAGTTCCGCCGAGTACTTCCTGCACCTTTGCTGCGATGTCTGCTTTGTTCATGGTACGTAATAAGGGTTAATCCCGTGTAGGGCTTGGTAAAGCCCTAAGACAGGGCTACGTGGAAAGTATAGGAAATGCGCCATTTTACGCAATAGGGGTTGTCAAATCGCGGGGATAATGCAAAATCCGCTCGTTCTATTGAACAAAGCGGATTTTGGTTGTCTAATTTAACGCGCAAATTCAACAACTCTGTTCTCTCGAATGACGTTAACCTTGATTTCTCCAGGGTATTTAAGCTCTGCTTGAACACGATCTGATATGTCGCGCGCAAGACGGTGCATAGCAAGGTCTGAAACCTTCCCGGGGTTAACAAAGATACGGATTTCACGCCCAGCTGATATGGCGTATACCTTTTCAACGCCAGGGAAGCTTGCAGCTATACGCTCTAGGTCCCCAAGACGGTCCAAATAGCGTTCTACGGTGTCCCTACGCGCTCCTGGGCGCCCTGCAGAGATAGCATCCGCTACCTGAACGATTATAGATTCTGGTGTTTCATACGGATACTCTTCGTGATGAGACTGCATTGCTTGGATAACTGGTTTTTCAACACCAAACTTCTCAAGAATACGTCGGCCAATCTCCACATGTGTTCCCTCTACTTCGTGGTCTACGGCCTTTCCAATGTCGTGCAGCAAGGCTCCAGCCTTCGCAACATCAACATCTGCACCAAGCTCTGTAGCAAGCATTGCGGCAAGATGTGCCATCTCAATTGAGTGGCGCAGAACGTTCTGTCCGTAGCTCGTGCGGAAGTGTAGGCGACCAAGAAGTGCTATAAGCCGGGGATTAAGTCCCACAACACCAACTTCGTACGCAGCCTCTTCACCCTTTTGGCGCACCATTTCAGTAATCTCTTCGCGCGCTTTCTCAACGCTCTCTTCAATCTTCGCAGGCTGAATACGTCCGTCTGAAATGAGACGCTCAAGGGCAAGTTTTGCAGTGTGGCGACGAAGCGGATCAAAAGATGAAAGCGTAATCTTATCTGGTGCGTCATCAATTATTACGTCAACACCCGTAGCACGCTCAAATGCCTTAATGTTTCGTCCCTCTTTTCCGATAACCTTTCCTTTAATCTCCTCAGAAGGAATCTGCACAGACAACGTCATTACTTCGTTGTTCACGCTCGCGCTCATGCGATGGATTATGGAGAGAAGAATGGACTTAGCCTTTTCCTCAAGCTGAGCTTTTCCATGTGCTTCAAGTTTCTGGAGACGCATGAGGACGCTCTCTTGCTGGCTCTCCTCCAAGTCTTTCATAAGGAGTGTTCGCGCTTCGTTTTCAGTTATGTGTGAAAGACGCACGAGCTCCTGTCTGCGCTCGGCTAGCAATTTATCAAATTCGCGCTTAAGGTTCGCGGCTTCATTCTCTCGGTTCTTAACGTCTTCAGCTTCAGTTGAAAGACCACGCTCGCGTTCGTCTAAAAACTCTTCACGCTTTGAAAGGCGCTCTGCGTAGGCCGCAACCTTCTGCTCGCGCTCTTTAAGCGGTTCGTAGCGCTCTGCTTCGAGCTTCTTTGCGCGATGCTCTGCATCTTCAACGAGGCGATTTGCGCGCTCCTTGGCTTCAAGCATTTTCTGCTTAACTTCAAGCTCAAGAGATCCTCTCTGTCCAAGCGCAATCAAAAGGCGCAGCACATACCCGAGGGCAATGCCGGCAAGACCCGAGAGGGCCAAAAGACTCAATACTATTTTTATGGACATACAGGGAAAGCTTTTATCTCCTTAAACTGAGGAAATAAAAGAAAATAAACAAAGTAAGTGAGGTCGGAGATACAATCAAATCAGCCAGTCAGATCCTCAGAACAACTGCAAAATAACACGTTTTTTGGCTTCCGTAAAACGAGAGAAGGCTCCGCGAGGGAGCCTTCTTGGTGCCTATTTTGTCTTGTAGACCTGGTCAACGAGACCGTACTTTTTGGCTTCGTCAGCCATCATGAAGTAATCGCGGTCCACATCTTTCTCAATCTTCGCAAGCGGCTGTCCAGATGCTTTTGCAAGAATCTTATTCAAGCGGTCACGAGTTGCAAGAATGTGTTTTGCAGTAATTTCAATATCTGTTGCCTGTCCCTGAGCACCGCCCCATGGCTGGTGGATCATAACTTCGGCATTTGGAAGTGCGTAACGCTTGCCTTTGGCTCCTGCTGCCAAAATAACTGCTGCCGCTGACGCAGCCATACCAACACAAACAGTAGAAACATCAGGCTTCACGTGATTCATGGTATCTAGAATCGCAAGACCTGCAGTAACTGATCCGCCGGGTGAGTTTACATACAAAGAAATATCCTTCTTCGGATCCTCAGACTCAAGGAACAGGAGCTGAGCAATGATGAGATTGGCCATATCGTCATCTATTCCTCCTCCAAGGAACACAATACGGTCCTTTAGGAGACGAGAATAAATATCGTACCCCCGTTCTCCGAACTGAGTTTTCTCAACAACCATCGGGACAAGCATGGCGCGTGGGTTTTTGTATTGGTGTTCCATAGTGAAGAGTATGGTACCAGACCAAAGCAGGGATACGCAAAAGCGCCCCTTTGGGAGGGGCGCTTAGCGAAGTGTCTATACTTACTCTGCGAGCGATGCATCAAGTTCTGCAAATGCAGCATCAATCTCTTGATCAAACTCGTCAGGAGACTGCGCAGTTAGATCTTCTTCAATAACTGCAGGTTCTGTTGAGTCATTTTGGGTTTCAAGTGCTTCGATAACTGAGTCTTCGTTAGTAGGGAAGCTATCTTTGAGATAGAAGATACCTACTGCAACAAGAATCATAACGACAAGCGCAATACCTAGAGTAATCCAGGATACTGAGCGAGTGGCGGGAGACATAGGGGAGTGTGCCATATGAATATCATTACTGAGCAGGAGCTGCTTCAGGTTTTGGTAATGCTACAACGGCAGCACGCAGTGCTTCGTGCGCAGCACGAAGTGCACTCTTTGCACTCTCAACTGCAGGACGCACAGACTGTAGTGCTTCTTTAGGGTTTTCTGCAGAGAGTGCTTCTGCAGTTGCATCAGCAACAGCTGAAATTGCAGTATCTGCAGCACTAATCTTTGCTCGTGCTGAGGCAAGAGCAGTCTCAGCAGAGTCTGTGTCTAGCCCGCGGTCAGAAAGCTCTGAGATCCTGCCTTCAATACGGTCAGCGAGACCAGTAAGACGAAGGTTCATTGCGCTTAGAAGTTGCATTGCATGATCAAAGCGTTGAGTAACTTGTTCAGTTACGCGTGCTCGGAACTGCTCCTTGCGTTCAGCAGTGCTTGAGGCAAATGCTGCGCGCTTCTCCTGCATTTCTTGCTTGCGCTCCTCTAGAGTTACACGCATGGTTTCTCTTTTCTCTTGCATAGTTGCGCGCACGGCGTCAGCACGCTCAGCTTGCATGGCTCTCTTTTCTTCCATGCGTTCAGGCGCTCGAAGCGGAGCGTCTTCAGGACGCTTCTCTTCAAGCTCAGCCCTTCTCTCTGCAGTAAGGTCTGCAGCTGTTTTGCGTGCCTCTTGCTGGCGCTCTAGAAGGGCGTCCTTCTTTTCAAGAGCGCGTTCTTTAACTTGAACAGCACGGTCAAAGAATGTCGGCTCAGGTTTCGGTGTAGTGGTCGTGTCGGTCTCCTGTCCGTATACGAGAGATGTAGATAGGAAGAAGCTGAACACGAGCACTAAAGTGACAGGTAGTTTCATTGGAATAGCTCTATTGCTAACACGCACCGCTCGGGAGCAATGCTTAAATAAGTATAGCCTTTTCTAAATACGTAAAAGCGCCCTGTTGGGAACAAGGCGCTTTTACTAAAACAAGGGTTTCTTAACGTGGCTGAGGGTCTGTTTCAACGTCAGCAGAACCTTCAACGCTCGGCATGTTGCCTGCAGGAAGCATTTCGTCAGCTGATTCTTGAGCACCTAGTGGCTGCTCCTCTTCAAGACGCTCGCCCCAGACGTAGAATGCTCCTACTACAAGAATAACCACAATGAGGATGATACCGAGGATTGCTCCATATGCTGGTGCCTTCTTTGGCTCCGGAGCTGGTGCTGGCTCGGGTGTGGTCTCAACTGGGTTCATGTTCTCATCTGGATTCATAGATATATCGTTTAGGGTATGTGCTCAGTATATAAGGAATAGAGAGTACAGAGTATCTGGTTGGGGATAGGCAAAAGCCCGGATCAGGTCCGGGCTTTTGCCTAAAAACACGTTACTTCTTTTCAGAATAGAGCTCGCAGGCGCGCGTGAATGCGGCTTCCGCAGCTGACTTATCCTGCCATTCGCCAAGAGATACTTCTTTGTTCTGTATCTTCTTGTAGGTCTCAAAGAAATGCTTGATTTCTTTAAGTGTGTGCTTGTTTACGTCTGAAAGATCCTTAATGTCCGCAAAACGAGGATCGTTTGCAGGAACAGCAAGAACTTTCTCGTCTTTCTCGCCGCCGTCTATCATAGGAAGGATTCCTACTGGACGTGCGCGCACGAGGATACCTGGAAGAAGCGGCTGCGTAGTAAGAAGTACTACATCAAGCGCATCTCCATCGTCCCAGAGTGTCTGTGGAACAAATCCATAGTCAAAGGGATATACCTGCGCAGTGTGCAGCACCCGATCAAGCGCGATCATTCCTGTTTCTTTGTCTATTTCGTACTTGTTGCGAGAACCGTTTGGAATCTCAATGATGACGTTCATCTCATCCTTCGTTCCCGGAGCAATATCGTGAAGAAGATTCATAGAATAGAGTATTACGCTTCGTCTCTTGCCTCTTCTGCGTCAGAAACGCTTTCGTTTCCGTCATCAGTTTGCATAGTCTCCTCTTCCATAGATAGCGTGTTGCTCTCAGGAGCTTCCTCAGTAACAACTGAATCTGACTCGGTCGGATCAATACCAGCAGCAACTGCTGGATCCATGTCTTCAGCACCCTCTGCCTTTGCAACTGATTCGTCTGACGCAGTGTCTGTTGCAGCTTCAGCAGCAGTTCCTGAATCGGCAACGCTCTCGCCACCAACTGAAGCAATATCAATGTTCCATCCAGTTAGCTTTGCAGCGAGGCGTACGTTCTGTCCGCCGCGGCCAATAGCCAAAGACTGCTGGTCCTCAGAAACTGTAACGGTTGCGCGGTGTCCTTCTTCATCAAGCTCAACTTCAAGCACTGTTGCTGGAGAGAGAGACTCTTTAATGAACGCAGCCTGGTCCTCAGACCACTCAATGATGTCGATGCGCTCTCCACCAAGGGCTGCCATAACGGTAGATACGCGTACTCCGCGCTGTCCTACGAGAGAACCAACTGGATCAACGTGGGGATCAAGCGATGCAATCGCAATCTTTGTGCGACTTCCAGGCTCACGCGCAAGACCCTTTACTTCAATAGCGCCAGAAGCAAGCTCGGGTACTTCCATCTCAAAGAGACGGGTGAGGAAGCGTGGGTGACTGCGTGAAAGACGCAGGTATACGCCACGGAACCCTTCATCTACTGCGTAGAGATATCCGCTGATGCGCTCGCCTGTGCGGTATCGCTCGCCAGGAATCTGTTCCTCGTAGGGAATGATACCGGTTGCGCGTCCAAGATCTACAAAGATAGCGCCGCGCTCAGCACGCTGCACGATACCCGTTACAATCTCGCCTTTCTTGTGACCAAACTCGTCGAGAATAGAAAGCTTCTCAGCTTCGCGGATCTTTTGAATAACAACCTGCTTTGCAGTCTGTGCTGCAATGCGTCCGAAATCGTCCTGAGGCTCAAGAGGGAAGATAAGTTCCTGCCCGAGTTCAGCGTCTCGCTTAATGCGCTTCGCGTCCTCAAGAAGAATGTGCTTTTCAGCGTCGTAGCGAGGAAGTTCACCTTCTGGAACAACTTCTTCACGATCATAGTGCGGGTGTGCTTCAGGAAGCTCCTCCTCGTCTTCATCAGGAAAACGAACCATCGTGTCGTCCACGATAGTTTTAACTTGTTCAAAAGATACGGTTCCGGTGTCCATATCAACCATGCCGCGTACTACCTGTCCGCGCTTTCCGTACTCTTTCTTGTACGCAGTAGCCATTGCCTGCTCAATAGCATCGAGCATGGTTTCCTTAGTAATACCGCGCTCTTCAAACTCTCCGAGCACTGAATTGATTGTTTTTAGATCCAACATAATTCTCTGTATTTAGTTGTTCGCACTATAGATGATTGTAATCGCACCCTGGTCTTTCTTAAAAAGAAATGCCCGCGGGAGCGGACAATTCAGATAGGCAAAAGATACCACTTTAGGGGGAGGCGGTCAATAAGCTACTTGACACATAATTTAATATATGTATTATTGTGCCCAGGTCCGCGTATATGGAACCTAGTTTCCTAACAACTCACTTTTGTGGCTTGTAGAGCATTGTTCTTTGCAGTCACACAGCCTCAAGGAGGGGCAAAACACATGCGTACCACCGGTTTCAACACCTGGATGCAGAACAAGAAGGTCCAGACGGCCGCCCTGGCCGTCGGCTGCCTGATCGCCGGCGCCATCGGCCACGCGATCGTCACGCCCGAGCCGGTCATCGCCGCGCCGCTGCCCGTCGAGTTCCGCGTCGGTCCCGGCGAAAGCCCGGCCAAATATGTCGGCAACATGACGGCCATCGCCCTCGGCGAGGGCTGCAATCTCCCGATCTATCTGGGCGAACGGCAGATCCGCGCCCATGAGATCACGGCGCAGGAGGCCCGTGGTCACATGGCCGTGACTCGGAACTTCACCGACATCGTCCAGATCACCGTCGGCGTCCATCCCGACGCCAGGTTCCAGATCGTCGGCTCCACCATCACCTGCCCCGACGGCACCGTGGTCGGGGGAGACTGACACTCGGCTGACTGCCACAAGAAAAAGCGCTCGCACGACTCCGGTTGTGTGGGCGTTTTCCTTTTCATACACATATATAGGTACGAATGAATCACAGATGCTGCGTTATACTTTCTAAAGCATGCAAGTATCAGAAAGCGAACTTAAAGAATTTATCCTTGATTCCGGACTTGTTCCTCGGAAGGATGTTGAGGCCGCGGACGAGGAAGCAAAGAAACGAAAGCAATCGCTTGGAGACATTCTCATTGGACAAGGTGCGCTTTCAACAGACTCATTGCGCCGCATCAAGGCATATGTGCTCGGCATCCCGTTCGTTAACCTGAAAGATCGGAAGATTCCGCTTGATGTGCTCTCACTTATTCCAGAGCCTATTGCACGCACGCACTCTATTGTTGCTTTCCGGAAAGGGGAGGGGGAGCTTGAGGTTGCGATGCTTGATACGGAGGATCTGCCTGCAATTGATTCCGTACGCAAAACAACAGGACTTAAGATTCAGGCCCGGCTTACAGACGAAGATTCTCTTAAGAACGTGCTCCTGCAGTACCAGAAGTCTCTTAAAGAAGAGTTCGGAGACTTAATCTCAACAGAGGCAGGGCGCATTAACCTAATAAAGGATGCGCCAGAAGGAGACGATGTGTCTGGAGACGATCTCAAGAAGATGGCAGAGGATCTGCCAATTGTGCGCATCGTTGATACCTTGCTGCGCCACGCCATTATTCAAAAGGCTTCAGATATTCATATTGAGCCAATGGAGCAGGAAGTATTAGTGCGCTATCGCATCGATGGTGTGTTGCATGACGCCATGACCCTGCCGCGCACAGCGGCTCCTGGTATTACGGCGCGTATTAAAGTGCTTGCGAACTTGAAGCTGGACGAAAAGCGCTTGCCTCAGGACGGACGCTTTAAGATGGAGACAGAGACAGACAAAGTTTCTTTCCGTGTGTCGATGCTCCCTACGTATTTCGGAGAGAAGATAGTT
>JAHJZL010000045.1 GCA_018826405.1 Patescibacteria group bacterium | reverse complement strand
GGCAGCTTACGGCAATTGTTCACATGAGTGGGCTATCTATACAAATCAAATGAAAGTACGCGCATCAATTAAAAAGCAACAGCCTGGTGATATTCTCGTCCGTCGTCGCGGACGTTTGTACCGTATTAACAAGCGCAATCCTCGTCGCAAGGCTCGCCAGGGCTAGTGCTCTTATTTTACTACTTATTTAGAATCCTATGCGTATTGCCGGAGTAACACTTCCTGACGACAAGCAGCTTGCGTACTCGCTGCCGCTTATCTATGGTATCGGTCCAACACGAGCCCTTAAGATCCTTAAGGAGGCTGGCATTGACCCTGTCCGAAAGGGTACAGACATCTCTGCTGAGGAGGAGCAGAAGATTCGTGTACTTGCTGAGGGATACACCATTGAGGGAGAGCTTCGCCGTGAGATTGGGCAGAACATCAAGCGTCTTAAGGATATCCGTTCTGAGCGTGGTATCCGACATGAGCGCAGACTTCCTGTTCGCTCTCAGCGCACAAAAACAAACTCCCGCACTGTGCGCGGAAACACCCGTAAGACTATGGGTTCTGGTCGCCGTTCTCTCGAGAAGACATAATCCTTAATTCTGGCTGCTACAAGTATTTCCTATGGGTAAGAAACGAATCATCAAAAAATCAGGCAAAGGCCTCGATCAGGGACGCAAAGAACGCGCGCTCTCTAAAGCTGTTAAAAAGCGTCTTGAGCGTGGTGTACTTCACGTTGAGGCAACATTCAACAACACTAAGGCAGTGCTTACAGACGAAAAGGGTAATGCAATTATGTCTTCTTCTGCAGGAGCGCTTGGATTCTCAGGAGCTCGCAAGTCAACTCCATACGCAGCCGCTAAGGTTGGTGAGCTTCTTGGAGAGAAGGCCATGTTTATTGGCGTAAAGGAAGCATCAGTTATTATCCGCGGAATTGGTGCTGGACGCGAGTCAACACTTCGTGCTTTTGCTGGAAAAGGAATTGCCATTCGCTCAATTAAGGATGCAACTCCTGTAGCACATAACGGACCACGAGCGCCTAAGCCTCGTCGCGTATAGTTTCTCTCACTCTTATCTATGAAAATCGGACCTAAGTACAAAATTGCAAAAAGACTCGGAGCCTCTGTGTTTGAGAAAACACAGACTCAGAAGTTTGCTCTTGCAGAGGAGCGCGCGTCTCGCACAAAGCGTGGACGTCGCGGAGGACAGACTGAGTACGGAAAGCAGCTTCTTGAGAAGCAGAAAGTACGTATGACTTATGGTCTGTCTGAGCGCCAGTTCTCAAACTACGTTGCAACAGCAAACTCAACACACGGACAGGCTCCTGCAGATGTGTTGCATCGTCTTCTTGAAATGCGTCTAGACAATGTTCTCTATCGCCTCACTTTGGCGCCTACCCGTCGTGCAGCTCGCCAGATGGCATCACACGGGCACATTACAGTGAACGGTGTGAAGACAACGATCCCATCACGTGCCATGAAGATTGGAGACCGCATTGCCATTCGTGAGGGTTCTAAGAGCGCGCTCTTGTTTGAGAACTTTGCAGAGAAGTTTATGGAGCGCCCAACTCTTGCGTCTTGGCTTTCATGGAATCCAAAGACCATGGAGGGAGGTATCCAGGAGCTTCCAACTGCAGAGTCAGCAAGCCCTGCAGGGGACTTGGTTGCCGTGCTTTCGTTCTACAGTCGCTAGTTTATTTACCCGTTGGTTAACTGATTGAGTTATGGAATACCACATTACACTTCCGTCAAAGCCCCGCGTTGTTTCAGAAGAAGGCGTGCTTGGCGTTTACGAAATTGATTCTCTGTACCCAGGGTACGGACACACACTCGGCAACTCTCTTCGCCGTATTATTCACGCTTCACTTCCTGGCGCATCTGTTACTGCAGTTCGCATTGAAGGTGTATCACATGAGTTCGCTACTATTGAAGGCGTACGCGAGTCTGTTATGGAGATTCTCCTTAACCTTAAGCGCGTGCATTTTGCACTTCACGGAGACGAGCCACAGACAATTTCACTATCTGTTAAGGGACCAAAGCAGGTTACTGCTGCGGACTTTAAGCTTCCAAGTCAGGTTGAGATTGCAAACCCTGATATGCACATTGCAGATATTTCAGGCAAGATCAGCTTTGAACTTGAAGCTACTATTGAGCGCGGTCTTGGATACGTACCTCGCGAAGCTCTAACTAAAGACAAGGTTGATATTGGCACTATTGCGCTTGACGCAACATTTACACCAATTCGTCGTGTTAACTACGAAGTAGAGAACATGCGCGTTGGAGATCGTACTGATTTCAATCGTCTCCGCATTCTTATTGAGACTAATGGAACCATTAGTCCTCGTGAGGCACTTGAGCGCTCTGTTGAAGTTATGATCCACCAGCTTTCTGCAATCGTTGGATTCCAGGAAGAGCCAGTTGCTTCTGCAAAGGTAGCTGCTGACCCAGTTATGCTTGGAGAAAAATCAGAAGGAAAGGACCCTGCAAAGGTAAAGATTGAGGAGCTTGAGCTTGGTGCACGAGTTACTTCAGCACTAGACGAGGCGGGGATTAAGTCTGTTGCAGGTCTTGTTAAAAAGACCCCTTCAGCCCTTAAGGATCTTGATGGCATTGGAGACAAGGCCGTTACAGAAATAACAGAAGCACTTGATGCGCTCGGGTTAGAGCTCAAGGGCGAGTAATTTGGACGCGGATAGAAATTCGTGTTAAAACAAGTATTATGCGTCATCACCACAAAGGCCGCTCGTTTGGACGTCCGCATGACCAGCGCACTGCGCTCATGCGTTCTTTGATGCGGTCTCTTATTATCCACGAGCGTATCTCAACAACTGAGGCAAAAGCTAAGGAGCTTCGCCCTATTATTGAGAAGCTTGTCTCACACGCTCGTGTTGATTCAGTTGCAAATCGCCGCCTTGTAGCTGCACGTCTTGGAAACGATGACGAGGCTACAGCAAAGCTTTTTGCAGCTATCGCACCTCGCTATGTTGAGCGTCCTGGAGGATATACTCGCATCATCAAGCGCTCTGCAACAGCGACTGACGGCCGCAAGCAGGCGTACATTGCCTTCGTTGCCTAGCATCATGACTATGACTACTACTAAAATTCAAAAAGGAGATCGCACACACTACACCGTAGACGCTGCAGGGCAGTCTCTTGGACGTGTAGCGAGCGAGGCTGCGTCAATCCTTCTTGGAAAGAAGTCTGCAACATACATGCAGAACGAAGTTGTTGCTGCTGAAGTTGAAATTGTTAACGCGTCAAAGCTTGTCATGAGCGAGAAGCGCATTGCAGGAAAGGACTACACACACTACACCGGATACCCAGGAGGTCTTCGCATCACTCCACTTGCTCGCTTGCTTGAGCGCAAGGGTGTTGGAGAAGCACTTCGCAAGGCTGTTGACGGTATGATTCCTCGCAACAAGCTTCGCAAGGAGCGCATGAAGCGCCTTACAATAACTGATTAATATGCCAGAGAACACGAACAAGTACGTAACCGCCGTTGGTCGCAGGAAAACTGCGTCAGCTCGCGTAAAGCTAACTCCAGCCGACAAGATGTCTGTAACCGTGAACGGTATAGACGCTAAGGATTATTTCAATACAGCTGCTCGCGAAGCGGTTACTACTGAAGCATTCCGCGTTGATGAGTGGAAGAACAACTATGAAGTTCAGGCTCGTGTTACTGGCGGAGGCAAGAGCGCACAGGCAATAGCAGTGCGTCACGCTATCTCTCGCGCACTTACTGAAGCTGAGGAGGGCAGTCGTCCTGCACTTAAGGCAGCAGGATTCCTTAAACGAGATCCTCGTGCAGTTGAGCGAAAGAAGCCAGGTCTTCGCAAGGCGCGCAAGGCTCCACAATGGTCTAAGCGTTAAGACTCAAAACACCCAGGGACACTCCCTGGGTGTTTTTGTTTAATTGCTATACTACGTACATGACAACTCTCTTCTATGTTTTTGGTGCAATTCTATTTGTGTACATGAGTGCTGCGTATGTTGTTGCAATACTTCGCAAAGATAACGGAACAGCAGATATAGCCTATGGGGGAGGTTTTGTGCTTTTAGCACTTTCAGCACTTGCATTAACGAGCCTTACAAGTGTTCTTGTGCTGTTATCAGTACTAATAGTTATCTGGGCTGCTCGTCTCTCTACAAGAATTCTTTTGAGAAACAAAGGCAAGGAGGAAGACTTTAGATACAAGAAATGGAGAGAGGATTGGGGATCATGGTTTTTGTTGAGGAGCTACTTTCAGATTTATATGCTGCAGGGAGTGCTCCTGTTTTTTATAGCGCTTCCCGTTCTCTTAGTTGCCGTGTACGCGCCTCTATCTGGTATTTCGACAGGAGTGTATGCCGGGCTGTTGCTATGGGTTATTGGATTTCTGTTTGAAGCTATTGGCGACGCTCAGCTTGATGCCTTCATTAAGAATCCCGCAAACAAGGGGCACGTGCTTCAGGGCGGGCTCTGGAAGTTTACACGTCATCCAAACTACTTTGGAGAGGCTCTTATGTGGTGGGGTATTGCTGTTGTTAGTTCAACAGCGCTGGTGTCTTCAGGCAGCTATATTCTCGCCGCACTCTCGTTTGCGAGTCCCATACTCATAACCTTCTTGCTTCTAAAGGTATCTGGAGTTCCCTTGCTTGAAGCAAGATTCGCAGGCAATCCTGAATGGGAGGCGTACAAGCGTCGCACTAGCGTGTTTATTCCTTGGATTCCGAAGAAGCTTTGACTCGCTTAGTGCTTTGCGGCATAGTCTATGTATATGGAGGATACAGATGATGTAGTACTTGAACGTGACGGCCATGAAGAAGATGGCGTCAGCGAAGAAGAATTAGACGCTGTTGAAAGTAAAGTAGATGCCAAAGTTGCAAAGCTTAAAAAAGAGCTAGACCAGTGCCGCATAGAGCGCCAGGAGCATCTTGATGGCTGGCAACGGGCCAAAGCAGATTACGTAAACGCACTGAAGCGCTTCGAGACAGAGAAGCTACAGGCTGCGGGATTAGGAGTTGCTAAGGCCGCAAAAGCACTTCTGCCTGCGTATGACGCTTTAGAGCGCGCAAAAGGCACTGGAGATCTTCCAGAGGGATTTGTGGGGATTGTTAAGCAATTGGAAGGTGCATTTGAAAGTCTGCAGATTAGTCCGATTGATTCTGTAGGAGAAGCATTTGATCCAGTGCGTCACGAGGCACTTGGCGCTGATCCAACTACGAAGAAGGAAGAAGACAATCTTGTTACAGCAATACTTGAAAAGGGGTATACGCTTGGCGAGGTTGTGCTACGACCCGCGAGAGTGCGCATTGCGCAGTTTGAAGGATAGAGAATTGCGCAGTTTGAAGGATAGAGACTTGAAGGAGCTAGTCAGGAAGCGTAAAATAGAGGTAACGGGGCACCGGGAATATTTTATGCGTTTTAATCGCTAAATAAACTAACTATGGCTAAGATTTTGGGTATTGATTTGGGAACAACGAACTCCGCCATGGCTATCATGGAGGGAGGGGAGCCACGCGTTCTGGAGAACGCAGAGGGAACTCGCACAACGCCTTCAGTTGTTGCAATTGCAAAAAATGGAGAGCGACTTGTTGGAACACTTGCAAAGCGTCAAGCAGTTACAAACCCGAAGAATACTATCTACGGTATTAAGCGCTTCATGGGACACCGGTTTGAAGACGACGTAGTTAAGAAGGACAAGGATGTTCTTCCATATGAAATTAAGGCAGGGACAGACGGAGGTGTTCAGGTAACACTTGGAGAGAAGGAGTATCGTCCTGAGGAGGTTTCTGCAATGATTCTTTCAAAGCTTAAAGCGGATGCAGAAGCAAAGCTCGGAGAGAAGATCACCGAGGCAGTTATTACTGTTCCTGCGTACTTTGACGACGCACAGCGTGCAGCCACAAAGGCAGCAGGGCAAGTTGCTGGACTTGATGTTAAGCGAATCATCAATGAGCCAACAGCAGCGGCACTCGCATACGGATTTAACAAGAAGAAAGAGGAAAAGATTGTTGTCTTCGATTTCGGAGGAGGGACCTTTGATGTCTCTGTGCTTGAAGTTGGCGACGATGTTATCGAAGTTAAATCAACTGATGGAGATAGCCACATGGGTGGTCGTGATATTGACCAGAAGATTGTTCGCTACCTTGCAGACGAGTTTAAGAAGCAGAGTGGTATCGATGTAACAAAGGATGCGCTAGCACTTCAGCGCCTTGATGAGGGGGCGGAGAAAGCAAAGCACGAGCTTTCAACTGCATCTGAGACTGAGGTAAACATTCCGTTCATCACCGTAGACGGAGAAGGAAATCCTCAGCACTTGCTCGTTAAGCTTTCTCGCTCAATGCTCGAGTCTCTTTCTGAGGAGTACGTGACTCGCTCTCTAGACATAACTAAACGCGCGCTTGAAGCCGCTGGAATTAAACCATCTGAGGTTAACGAAGTTATTCTCGTTGGAGGACAAACTCGCATGCCACTTATTCAAAGCGAAGTTGAGAAGTTGTTTGGAAAGAAACCACACCGAGACGTTAACCCTGACGAAGTAGTTGCCATTGGTGCTGCTATTCAGGCAGGAATCTTGCAGGGAGACGTGAAGGATATTCTCCTAGTTGATGTTATCCCGCTCTCACTTTCAATTGAGACTATGGGAGGCGTTGCAACAAAGCTTATTGAGCGCAACACATCAATTCCAACCTCTCGTTCGCAAGTATTCTCAACAGCAAGCGACAACCAGACTTCTGTTGAAATTCACGTAGCACAAGGCGAGCGCGCAATGGCAAGTGACAACAAGTCTCTTGGACGCTTTATGCTTGAAGGCATTCCTCCAGCACCTCGCGGACTTGCTCAGGTTGAAGTTACCTTTGACGTTGATGCTTCCGGTATTCTAACCGTTAAGGCAAAAGAGAAGACAACAGGCAAGGAGCAGTCTATTCGCATTGAGGGATCAACGGGGCTTTCTGAGGCTGACATTGAGAAAATGAAGGCAGACGCAGAAACTCACGCAGAGGAGGATTCAAAGCGTAAGGAGCTCGTTGAGGCTAAGAACCTTGCTGAGCAGATGATCTATGCAGCAGAGAAAGCAATCAAAGACGCAGGCGACAAGGCTCCTGCAGACGTAGTAACTGAAGTTACTGAGAAAGTAGCTGCACTTCGCACTGCGCGCGACGGAGATTCTTTTGAAGCAATTAAGACTGCTTCTGAAGACCTCTCTGGATCTCTATCAAAGATAGGAGAATCTATGATGAAGGACCAGCCGGCAGAGGAAGGGAAGGCTCCTGAGGGAGAACCAGCAGCTACAGACGCTGAATTCTCTGAGGAGAAGCCGCCTGAAGAGGAAGCGAAGTAAGGAAGTAGAGATCAATGCCCGCTCACGCGGGCATTGACTTTATATGTTTTATGGTGTATTATATACAGAACGTCAATTCGCCCTTTGGCGACCGATTGAGGAGTTCTTCTAATGCGTGTTTTCCTTGCCTTCATCTGCGCGTGCTTCTGCATGATGGCTGGAAAGGCCAACGCGCAGTACTACAATCCCTACCAGCCGAGTCCTGTGCAGCGCTCAGTTATCTGCACGGACCTCGACGCTAACCGTCCGCTCATCTGCACAGGCAATCCGAACCTGCGACACACTCGGCTTGAGTGCGCCAGGGACCATTGCCCCGAGGACGATCCGAACGCTTACGACCGTCAACGTCGTGCAGCGTTTGAGCGCACCTGCGGCCCTACGGGTCGCCTGTGTGTCGGAGGGTTCGTAGAGCCTGCTGAGCGGTGGGGCGAGCGCTGTATCATGCGCATCGTTCCCGTCGGCGGCAAGTCCCCGAATCCAGTTCTGGCTCAGTTTGAGATGGACCTCATTGAGGTCTTAAACGGGTACCGACTGCAGTTCACGCTCTCCAATGAGCGCGACTACGATCGATATGGCCGGAACTACAGACGACAACTGGAGGACCAGTACAACGACTACTTCCGCGGCCGGTGTCGCTGGTAGCGGAAACAAGGGCGGCTCGTGCATCCGTGCACGGGTCGTCCTTTTTGATATACTACGAACTCAATGACTAAAAACTATTACGAAATTCTCGGCGTTGATAAGAAGGCAACTAAGGAAGACGTAAAGAAGGCGTTCCGTAAGCTTGCGCAGAAACACCATCCTGACAAGGGAGGGGACGAGGCGAAGTTCAAGGAAATAACAGAGGCGTACTCAATCCTTAGCGATGACAAGCGTCGCAGAGAATACGATTCATACGGTCAAACATTTGCAGGAGGAGGCGCTTCAGGTTTTGGAGGCGGATTTGATCCTTCTCAGTTCTCAGGTTTTGGAGGCGGAGGTGCTGAATTTGATTTCTCTGATTTGTTTGAGGGCTTTGGCGACATCTTCGGAGGGCGAGGCAGAGGACGCGCAAAGCGCGGACGAGATATCTCAATGGATGTTGAGGTTTCATTTAAGGAGTCAATTTTGGGAGGCACACGTTCAGTGCTTATAACAAAGGTTGGTAAGTGTGACACCTGTGACGCAAGCGGTGCAAAACCAGGAACTGAAATGGAAACCTGTAAGACCTGTAACGGTGCAGGGCGTATGCACGAGACTCGCAATTCTCCTCTTGGAGCGTTTACGAGCGTACGCACCTGTCCTGCCTGCGAGGGCCAAGGAAGCGTTCCCAAAGAAGAGTGTGGGACCTGTAAGGGACGCGGTATTTTGCGTAAGGAGGAGGAGATTAAAATTGCCATCCCAGCAGGAATTGATGGTGGCGAGATGATACGCATGCCGGGAATGGGTGAAGCAATAAAGGGAGGTGCTTCTGGCGACCTTTACGTTAAGGTGCATGTAAAGCCTCACGCTGTCTATTCCAAAGAGGGATTGAATCTCGTTATGATGATGCCGTTGAAACTCACTGATGCACTCCTTGGAACTACTGCAAGTATTCTGACCATAGACGACAAGAAGCTTGAAGTTAAAATTCCTCCATTAACTGACGCGCAACAGACACTTCGTTTACGCGGAAAAGGTGTATCGATTGACGGCACTTCTGGAGATCTTCTTATTCGCCTCACCGCAACACTTCCAAAGAAGATATCAGGCAAAGCGAAGAAGGCTATTGAAGACCTAAAGAGCGAGGGACTCTAAGTGCACAGTGCTGTGTAGCAGAAGTTTCTAACTCTCTGCTACAGTGTGCGTATATGGACAGCGTAAATCTAGCGGCGACAGGTGGCTTTGCAGAGATCATTAGCTTCGTAGGCAACTTCCTAG
>JAHJZL010000003.1 GCA_018826405.1 Patescibacteria group bacterium | reverse complement strand
TCAGGAACGTACATGCGCACGCTTGCCGGGCGTATTGGAGAAGCTCTAGAAACAAAGGCCTGCGCACTCTCTATTCATCGGACAAAGATCGGGAGGCGCAGTTCTGTATTGGGAATTTCAGTTTGGTCTAGATTGTATAGATAGCGAAAAAGCGCCAAAAGGGCGCTTTTTCCGTGTGTGACCTCACGGGGAATCGAACCCCGATTTGATCCGTGAGAGGGATCTGTCCTAACCGTTAGACGATGAGGCCGTATGGCCATTTATACCAGAATCCTGAGTGACGCGCTACACCTAGCGTCGCTTCCATTCTCGTTCCTGGCGTACCAGGCGTACCGCATCTGCAGGGTTTCTAAGGAGAGCCTCTGAAACCCTTTCCATACGCATAGACTGGGAGCCCTTAACTAATACAACGTCGTGCTCCATAACAAGTCCCTCCAGAAGGGTTGCTGCATCAGCGGCAGTATCAACTGCATATGCAGCGTCTTCGGAAAGTCCTGCATGCTTAGCCGCTTCATACGTTGCTCTTGAGCGAACACCAACTGCAACGAGCATATCTGCTTTCTCAGCAACCAGAGCACCGATACGTGCATGCTCTTCCTGAGAGTATCTTCCAAGCTCAAGCATATCTCCGAGTACTGCAATACGCTTCCCTTTCTGAGGTATTAGAGAAAGTGCGTTTAATCCCTCCTCAACTGCTGTTGGAGAGGCGTTGTATGAATCATCAATAATGTAGGAGTTGTTAACTCCAGAGAGAACTCGTGCACGCCCCGGAGGCGCTATATAGGTCTTAAGTCCTGCAAGAGTCTCCTGCCGAGGAATATTCAGTGCGTGTGCAAGAGCAAGCGCTGCAGCTGGTGCATATAGTTGCGGTCTTCCAAGTGCTCCTTGAACACGTATTTCAGCTCCATCAACTTGGGCACGCATCCCCGCAGTATCTCCCTCTGAGTAGAAGCTTGGATCCTGTATGTAAATAGTAGCAGCGTCTGAAAAGCCAAAGGTTGTAATTGACGCCGAGAGTCTGGCAGCCATAGTCTGCGCATAGATGTCCTCTGCACAAATAATTAGAGGTGCTTGAGGAGCGAGCGCATAGGCTGGAGTAAATTCTTCATCTCGCACTGCTTGGGGCCCCTCATAGGCTTCAACATGCACAGGCACTTCTGGAAGTCTGGTCACAACAACTGCGTCGGGCTTTGCAATGCGCAAAATGCGCCTTAGGTCTCCAGGCCTATCTGCTCCAACTTCAAGAATAAGCAATTTAGGATAATGGCTCGGGAGCATAATAAGTGCGAGCGCTTCTTGAAAGACTCCGAACCATGCAGCAGGATTCTCCCAGGGATTCTTTGCCCCAATGACAGTAAGCGGCAGGCCAAACTCACTGTTATAGCTTTTTTCACTTGCACGCAGAAAGTGTGTCTTTGAGAAAGCTGCAGCGAGCGCATCCTTCGTTGAGGTTTTTCCTACGCTCCCTGTAACCATAACAATCTGAGGACGATACTTTCTCAGTATCGCTCGAGCGAGTACAGCAAGTACCCACGCTACCGGTGCCTTAAAGAGTTTTTTCATAGGCTAGATGCATATTCTGCCCTATCAGGCGGAATAGCGTAATAGTTAATTAAAAAGTGCGTGAGGTCCATGAAGGGGTGCGTCAGTGTTTCAGACGCGTACTTTACGTTCTGGGGTTCCCTCGTATACAGAAGAATTATGAACTTCGGATCATACGCCGGGAAGTAACCAAAGAAAGAGTGGAAGTATCTGTCCTCGGAGTACTTCCCTCCTGGGCCAGCAATCTGTGCAGTTCCTGTCTTAGCTGCCACACTCATTTCTGGGATACGTACTGTGCCGTTTGCGAGTTTTAGATCAACCACATTCACAAGCATGCGCGTTGTTTCCTCCGTTGCCGCAGCTCCAAACACTCGTTTAGGAACTCCCCAGGAAAGCTTCTTTTCTATACCAGACTCAAGACGCACAGAACGTACAAGATGCGGCGTTACTATCTGACCTTCATTTGCCAGAGCACCAAGTGCCCGCACCATTTCAACAGGAGTTTGTGCTATACCCTGCCCATATGATGCAGTTGCATACTCAATGTCACGAGGGCTCGTCTCTATATTTGCGAGACTTCCTGAAATCTCACTTGGCAAATCAATTCCTGTCTCTGTACCCATGCCAAGATCTTTGAAATAGTGGCGCATCTTCTCGTGTCCTACCTGAAGAGCTATGAAGGCAGCCCCCATGTTAAGTGACTGTGAAAGCACTTCTTGCATGGGGGTCACTCCACGTGCCTTCAAGTCATAGTTACAGAATTTCTTGTTATTCAACGTTGTACATCCAGTGTCGTTATATGTGGAATTAGCTGTAATGACTCCTGAATCAAGTCCTGCGGCCATGGTGAGGGCTTTAACAATTGAACCAAACTCGTATCGGTGCTCAACCAATGGGTTACCAAAGTGTGTTGAGTCTCCGTTTACAAAATCATTAGCATTGAATGAGGGCGCTGTATCTAGAGCTATAATCTCCCCTGTTTTAGGGTCCATTATTATTCCTCCTGTTTCCCTACTTCCGTACTGTGCATTCACACTTATTAGTATCTGATCAAGTTTCTCTTGAACAACTGGCTCAATGCTCGTAACTAGATTTCCTTCTCTAGTTTCTCGAGCGTCTACAACAACACTATCAATGTTCGCAAACAACTCTGAAAAGAAGTTCCCGAACAATCCAACTGATCCTCTACTCAAAACATCGTTATAGTAGCGCTCAAGTCCAAATCTTCCCGCAAGGGAATCATCATCATCAAATGCAACGAAACCAATGGACTGAGCTGCGCGCGTGCTGCCAGGATACGAGCGCCAGCGTTCACGTTCCAACTGTATTCCATCAATCTTTAAGTCTTCAATTGCTTTTCCATCTTCCTCAGACACTCTCCTCGCAATTACCTCATACGGGTCATCCAGCCGTGCAGCGGACTCAAAGAAACTTTCCTCGTCAATCGAAAGAATAGTTGAAAGCGCAGCGAATGCTGCGCCTGGATCTGTAACTCGTTTAGGAGTCATTGCAATGGTGAATCCGTTTGAAAGTGTTGCAGCTGAAATGATTGTTCCATCCTTTCGTGTGAAATAAATACTCCCTCGGTCATACAGCTCTTGGCTTGCTGAAATGTATTGGCGCTCGGCGCGAAGTGCAAAGTCTGCACCATGCACTATTTGTACAAAATATAGTCTCGTAATTAACAGTACGACGACTAGAAAAAGCCCGATGGATAGAATGCGTAGTCTCCCTCGTATCGCCCTACGCATATATCTAGCGGCGTGAGAGTGCTGGCGCAGGAGCCTTAACTGCGTAACTTACTGAGGAAGGTGCGACGAGTCCGAGCGAGCTTGGATTAGCAGCGTCAATTTCAGACACCATTGCATAGTACGTATTTTCTAGTTGTGCAATTTTCCCTTCTGTTACGTGTACTTCAACCGCAAGATCGGTCTGCCAGGCAGCAAGAGAAACTGTCACGATGATGAGCGCAAGGTATGCCACAACCAAAGCTGCACAAGAATATCCTAGAATTGAAATTGTTCGGTCAGGCATACACAGGGAAAGAATGAAGATTAATAGATTTCTTTGACGCAGGTGCTCCTGCTTCAAAGACACGCAACTTTGCACTACGAGAACGCGGGTTCGCCTTGCACTCTTCAGGAGAAGGCACGAGGGGCTTACGAGACACGAGTGTGCCCTGCCCTGCCTGTGCAGCATCACGGAACATTGTCTTTACAATCCGGTCCTCAATGCTGTGGAAAGTGATAACTGCAACGCGTCCTCCGCTTGGAATGCGCTCAAGCGCAACTCCAACACC
>JAHJZL010000044.1 GCA_018826405.1 Patescibacteria group bacterium | reverse complement strand
GGAGTTTCTCTTACAAATACCGATACACGTATCCTTGATTTGTCGGAGCACAAGCTCGTGTCCAAGAATGAAGAATTTCGTATTCCAGCAGATACAAACATTTTGCCTGGGAGAACAGTTATCTTTCCTCCTGAAGTTACTGGTCTTGCGACAAGTTCAACAAGAATGCAGCTCACATACCCAAGCGGGGAACTACTCACGGAGTACGTTGTGCAACCTGAAGTTGAGGAAGTTAGTACTATATATATGAGAGAGCTCAACTTGCCAGTAGAAGAAAACACAGAATATGAAGCAACAGTAGTAGCTCCCGTCCAGGCAGTTCGCCCTGCTTGGACGGGAGCGCCGTTGCTTTCACTTTTACAAGGCTTCTGGCCCGAATGGACTCAATATCGTACGCTGTCTAGACTATATCCATGAGCAAACTGATTGTTGTTACGGGAGGGGCAGGATTTGTGGGAACCCACTTGTGCCGAAAGCTTCAAGAACAAGGACACCGAGTTATCTCTCTAGATAACTATTTTACGGGAAGCCGAGAGAACCACGTTTCAGGGGTTGAGTATCGTGAGGGACATACGAAAGATATTGAAGAGTCTATTCCCGAGTCTCCAGATCTCGTGTATCACCTCGGAGAGTATTCTCGTGTTGAGAAAAGCTTTGAAGACATTGAAACAGTATGGGATTTGAATAAAACAGGAACGTTCGCTGTGCTTGAGTTTGTGCGCAGGCGAGGAGCAAAGATTGTGTATGCGGGCTCGTCTACAAAGTTTGCAGGAGAGGGATCAGGGAAAGACCAGAGTCCGTATGCATGGACGAAGGCTACAAACACAGAGCTCGTTAAGAACTATGCGGCGTGGTACGGCATACCGTATGCAATTACGTATTTCTATAACGTATATGGGCCAGGCGAGCGAGCTGGAGCATTCGGTACCGTTATTGAAATATATCGCCAGAGCTTTTTGAAGGGGCGGCCCCTCGGCGTTTCGCTCCCGGGAACTCAGACTCGAAACTTTACACATGTCTCAGACATTGTTGATGGACTCGTGCGGGTTGGAGAGCATGGAGAGGGAGACGAGTATGGAATTGGGGACGAGCGTGCGTATGCAGTTAAGGAAGTTGCAGAACTGTTTGGTGCGCAGATTGTTATGCTTCCAGAGCGTGCGGGAAACCGTATGAGCTCTATTGTTGATACAACAAGAGTGCGTGCGCTTGGTTGGGAGCCAAAGACACACCTGGCTGAGTATATTGAAGGAATACGCAAAGAAGAGGCAGAAGAACCAAAGGAAACACGCGTGCTTGTGTTTACCACAACCTTCCATCCAGTTGCAGGTCCCGCAGAAGAAGCACTCTGCACGCTTATGGAAAAGATGCCGGAAGTTCAGTTTGATATCGTAACGACTCTCTTTTCAAAGTCTGCTGTTGGAGCGAAGTCTCCTATTTCAAATGCAACCGTACATCGAGTTGGATGGGGAAGTCCGTTAGACAAATACCTGTTGCCTCTACTTGGTGCACGGGTAGCACGGATGCTTGCGAAGGAACATGAGTACTTATTCTCTTGGTCTGTTATGGCAAGCTACGGAACCCTTGCTGCGCTCTCAGTGCGCAGAAATGGTAAGGTGCCATTGCTTGTTACGCTTGCAGACCAGCGTATCGGATGGTTTGAAAGAATGTTTATCCGCATCTTTATGAGAAAGAGCGACCAGGTATACGCATCGTTCCCAGATCAAACAAAGAAGCTCGCCTCACTTAAAGACCGTATGTCTTTGCGGAAGTCTTTGGGAGAGGGAGATGCATTTGCTAACCAGGTTCGGTTTGCGTATGCGCAAACACTGCAAGCTCAGTACAAAAGGTCCGTATGAAGAAAGTCCTCATATTCTCCCTTAACTACTATCCCCGCTTTATCGGAGGAGCAGAAGTTGCCATTAAGGAGATAACAGACCGAATCTCTCCTGAAGAAATTGAATTTCATATGGTTACGCTTCGGTTTGATACGAATCTCCCAAAGATGGAGCGCATTGGAAACGTTGTTGTGCACCGTATTGGACCTACCGTTGCCTCGCCAAGTATTGCAGATTTGAAGAAGTTTCCTCTGCATCTAAACAAACATCTGTATCAGTTCGTTGCTGCCTTTTCTGCTATGCAGCTCCATAGGAAGTATCAGTTTGATGGAGTGTGGGCCATGATGGCGCACTCGTGCGCAATTCCTGCGGGAATCTTTAAGTTCTTTAATCCAAAGGTTAAGTATCTTTTAACGCTCCAAGAAGGGGATCCGCCAGAACATATTGAACGCTTGGCAAAGCCTGTATGGCCGCTTTTCAAACAAGGCTTTACGAAAGCAGATGCACTGCAGCCTATTTCAACATTCCTGCTTAATTGGGGGCGTCGCATGGGATTCTCTGGAGACGCAGAGATTATTCCAAATGCTGTTGATATGACGCGCTTTACGAAAGAGTATTCAGAACAAGAGATTCTTGAGATGAAGAAGACACTGGGCAAGCGAGAGGGAGATGTGTTCATGGTTACTACGTCACGCTTGGTGCATAAGAATGCCATTGACGATGTTATTCATTCTTTGGCACTGTTGCCAGAGAATGTTTCTTTCCTTATTTATGGCATTGGTCCAGACGAGGCCATGTTAAAAGAACTGGCTCAGAATCTTGGCGTGTCAGAGCGAGCTCGCTTCATGGGCCAAATTGGACATACTGAAATGCCGCTGATGCTTAAGGCCTGCGATATTTTTATTCGTCCTTCGCGTTCAGAGGGAATGGGGAATTCGTTTGTTGAGGCGATGGCTGCACGGTTGCCAGTTATAGCAACACAGGAAGGAGGCATCGCAGACTTCTTGTTTGATGAGAAGCGAAATCCTGACAAGCAAGCTACAGGATGGGCAGTTAGCGCAAACTCTCCTGAAGAGATTGCTGACGCAGTTCGCTCTATTATTGAACACCCAGAGAAAGTACAGGAAGTATTGGATACTGCGCTTGCAATGGTTACGGATCGGTACGATTGGGAGAAAGTTGCTGCTTCTATGCGTACGCTCTTTTCCAGAATGCTCGCGGGGTAAGATAGGTATATGAGGTTACTTGTTGCAACGCCCTTATATCCTCCAGAACCTGGCGGGCCTGCCACCTACGCAAAACTACTTGAAGAGCATCTTCCCGAGCGCGGCATACGTGTAAAAGTAGTTCCATTTTCTTTAGTACGACATCACTTGCCAGGAATACGGCATGTACTGTATGCGCTGCAGCTTTTGCGGTACGCATTCCAAGCAGATGTTATTTTTGTGCAAGATACTTTTTCCGTAGGATTTCCTGCAGTCTGTGTAGCGTGGATAACAAGAAAGCCACTTGTCTTACGAGTCCCTGGAGACTATGCATGGGAGCAAGGAGTACAACGGTTTGGAGTCTCAGAGGGGATTGATGAATTTCAGACAAAGCGGTATGGGCTACGTGTAGAGACGTTGCGTAGCGTACAACGATTTGTTGCTTCCCGTGCAGATCTCGTTATTGCACCAAGCAAGTACTTTGGAAGAATTGTAGAAGGATGGGGTGTAGATAGAAATAGACTAAGAGTTATTTATAACGGTATAGATCTTGATATTGATGTTGAGGAACCTGGCAATGTGCCCAAAGGACGCATTGCAGTTACTGTCGGTAGGCTCACTCCTTGGAAGGGAATCAAGAAGCTCATTCAATTAATGGAGGAGGTTCCAGATTGGACTCTGGTGGTAGTGGGAGACGGTCCGCAAAGACAGGAGCTTAAACGAGAAGCGCTTGCGCTCGGAGTTGCACAGCGGGTTCTGTTTGTTGGAGCTGTCTCTAGGGCACGCATGTATGGGTGGTGTAAGCGGGCGGATGCATTTCTCTTGAACTCTTCTTTTGAGAGTTTTTCCTTTCAGGTAGTTGAAGCTATGTATGCAGGCGTGCCGGTTATAACCACTAGTGTAGGAAGTTTGCCAGAACTTATAGAGGATTCTGTGGAAGGAGTTCTCTGTACGCCAGATGACATGTCTGCCTTTAAAGCGGCACTTACAAGCACTGAATCAGATAAGGCCACGTGGATGGATCGGACAGAGCGAGCACAGTTGAAGGCTCGTGAATTTTCAATAGAGAACACACTCAACAAGCTGGAGTCTGAAATCCTTAAACTGGTATGAAAGCACTGTTTATCTCCAGCGATCAGAATATTCTGAACGAGAATAGCTCAGTACATGCGCGTATGCGCACCTACGCAGAAGCTATAGGAGAGTTGCACATTATAGTGCGAGGGAAGAAGAGAGAAACCATACAAGCAGGACCGCTTACAGTGCACAGTTACAAGGTGCAGAAGTTGTTCGCTCCTCTTCTGTTAGCAAAAGAAGTTAAGAAATTGATACGTGCGCACCAAATAGAAGTTGTGTCAGCACAAGATCCGTTTGAACACGGATGGATTGGTATGCAGGCATGCAAAGGAACTGATGCAGTGCTCCATATACAAGTGCACACAGACTTCTTGTCTCCATGGTTCACGAAGAGCCATTCATTGCGTTCGTCTACGGTGCGCATGCCCGTACTAAACTCAGTACGCAGAATGCTTGCGAACCAGGTACTACCGCAGGCCGCAGGTATACGTGTTGTGTCAGAACGCATCAAGACCTCACTCATGCAGACTTATGGAGCGCGGATACCTGAACCCGCAGTTATTCCAATAGAAGTGCCGCGAGAATTTCCAGAGAAACTTGAATTGCCGCCACACAATTTTACATTTGCACTTATAGCCGCAAGCAGACTTGAGCCAGAAAAAAGAATTGAAGATATTTTTGATGCTATCGCTCAAATATCTGCACGATATCCAAGTGTAGGGCTCGTACTCGTGGGAGGAGGAAGGGAGAGGAAAAGACTTGAGCACATGGCAGTACGTCTACGCATACAAAACAAAGTACTATTTTTGGGAGAGAAGACTCCTGAAGAGACAAAAGGTCTGTTGCAAAGCGCGCATGCTTTTATTCAGGCAAGCGCGTACGAAGGATATGGAAGGTCATTAATTGAGGCGGCACTCGCAGGTCTCCCCATTATCACCACAGACGTAGGAATTGTGGGAGAGGTCTTCAAGGGATACGAGGAGGTGCTCTCTGCCCCAGTGGCAGATCCGGCCGCCTTGGCAGTCCATATTGTTGGTCTCGTGGAAGACCAGCAAGCCCGCAAACTCCTCTCTATAGGGGCAAAAATGGCTGCTGAGAGGCACTTAGAGACAGAAGGGACGGTGTCTGCTCGTATAGCAGCAGACCTTGCTCAAGTGACCCAAACACGGTACTAACAGTTACAATAAGAGCTACGTAATTAGATATATGACTCAACGACGCTATTTTGGTACAGATGGGGTGCGCGGACGGGTAGGGAAAAGCCCTCTGACTGCTGACTTCGCGCTGCGCCTTGCGAATGCTGCAGCACAGGTCCTCACGCCTGAAGGAGGAAGAGTACTTATTGGAAAGGACACTCGTCTTTCAGGGTATATGTTTGAGTCTGCACTTGAGGCTGGGTTTGTGGCGGCAGGCGTTGATGCAGTTCTTATCGGCCCTTTGCCAACACCGGGTATTGCGTACATGACCATGCACCTTGAGTGTGATTTTGGTGTGGTGATCAGCGCGTCGCACAACAAATACGATGATAACGGTATTAAGTTTTTTGATAAGAACGGAGAGAAGATTTCAGACGAGCTGGAGTTGCAGATTGAAGCATTGCTAGATGAAGAGCCAATTACGAAAGAGTCGCGGCAGCTTGGGCGCGCATCACGTGTTGATAAGATGCGCACTAAGTATCAGGACTTCTGCGCTTCAACTGTTCCTGAAGACATGACACTTGATGGCTTTAGACTCGTTGTTGATTGTGCAAACGGTGCAGGCTACAAAGTTGCACCAAGAGTCTTTGCAGACTTGGGGGCAGACATTGTTCCTATAGGAACATCTCCAAACGGAAGAAACATCAATGACGGCTGCGGCTCAACAGAACCAGAACTGTTGCGACACCTTGTTCCTGGAGTGCATGCAGATGCAGGTATTGCACTTGATGGAGATGGAGATCGTATCGTTATGGTTGATGCAGAGGGCAACCTAGTAGACGGAGATCAAATTCTCTACATCCTCGCTAAAGAGCGGATTGAGACGGGAACTTTAGAGGGACCTGTTGTGGGAACGGTTATGAGCAATCTCGGGCTTGAGCGAGCGATCGGAGAGTTGGGAGTTGCGTTCTTGCGAACTAAAGTAGGTGACCGACATGTGCTTGCACAACTACGCAAAGAAGGAGGAATGCTTGGAGGAGAACCGTCCGGGCATGTACTTACGCTTGATAAGACAACAACTGGAGATGCAATTGTAGTTGCACTCCAGGTGCTTGCTGCTATGAAGCGAACAGGAAAGACTCTTAAAGATCTTGCTTCAGGAATGCAGAAGACTCCACAGGTGCATAATAATGTACGTCTTACTGAGAAATTTGATCCGAATAGCTCAGAGGTGGTGATGAGTGAGGTGGAGAGTGTTACCAAAGAACTCGGAACTTCTGGCCGTGTAGTACTTCGTGCATCAGGCACAGAGCCACTCGTACGTATTATGGTTGAAGCTGAAGAGGAGGAGACAGCACAAAAGTATGCAGAACAGTTAGCAGAAGTTGTTCGTAACGCAGCAGTATAGCTTCATGGAAAAGATTGGGTTCATTGGGCAAGGATGGATAGGGAAGCACTATGCTGATGATTTTGAGACGCGTGGCTTTTCTGTGGTGCGCTATGGGCTTGAGCCTGCATATGTTGAGAACAAAGAAGCAATAGCCCAGTGTCCGCTTGTTTTTATCGCAGTGCCTACGCCAACAACTGAAGCGGGTTTTGATTCTTCAATCGTTGAATCTGTGCTGCCGCTTGTGGGGAAGGGGAATATCGCTATCCTTAAATCAACACTGTTGCCAGGAACTACAGAAAAGCTACAGAAGCTTTTTCCAGACATACTGGTCATTAATTCGCCTGAATTTTTGCGTGAAGCAAATGCCGCGCATGATGCTGCACATCCTGAGCGAAACCTCATAGGTATTCCGCTTGAGACGCCTGAGTATCAGGCTGCAGCAGAGAAAGTTCTCTCAGTCCTTCCGAAGGCCCCATACGCACGCATAATGCCAGCAAGAGCTGCAGAGCTAACGAAGTATGCAGGGAATGTGTTTCTTGCGCTTAAAGTTGTATACGCAAACATGCTTGCAGATCTTGCGGGCGGGCTGGATGTTTCGTACGAGATTGTGCAGGAGGCGTTAGCTGCAGACCCGCGCATTGGTCCGTCTCATTTATCTGTTATGAGTGCGAGCGGACACTCGGAGATTCCTGGAAGGGGTGCGGGCGGACACTGTTTTATAAAAGACTTGGAGGCATTCAGGCGTCTGTATGCGGAAGCGGTGCATGAGGAGAAGGGGGAAGAATTCCTAAAGGCATTTGTGCGGAAGAATAATGCGTATCTTGTAGATTCAGAAAAGGATCTTGATTTGTTAGCTGGTGTATACGGACCTGAGTATGATCACCTTCCTTGATTTCCATAACACTATCTTTAATTCGGGCGCGTATGATGCCGCAGTTCGTTCAGGTGACGCAACTCCTGACCCGTCTCTGTTTGTATATCCAGATGCAGTTCAAACACTAAAGTCTCTTGAGAATAATGGAGTTGTGGTAACGAACGCACCAGCAGATTTTGTAAAAGCAGCGCTCGCACACATTCCTCGCATAACATTCCTCGCAACAGAAGGGAGATCCAAAGCAGAGTACCTTTCCATGTGGCCTGGCTACTATGGGCAAGAAGCAGTATTTGTTGATGATTCAGTATCAGAACTTACAGAACTTTCTGAGAAGTATCCTGCACTAAAATGTATTGAGATACGGAGGGATTTAGCAGAAGGGACTGGGACGTTTAAAGTTATTGCCTCTCTTTCTCAACTGCCATGAAGTTGCTGTTTATTACGCAAGCAATTGATTTAGACGATCCAGTACTCAGCGTGTATCACGACTGGGCTGCAGCACTTGCGCCAAAGTTTGAATCTATTGAGGTAATAGCCCTTAAGGTAGGGAGGCACAATCTCCCACAGAATGTACGCGTGCATTCGCTTGGGAAAGAGGAGGGAAGACAGACAAGGTTTGCGTACAGTATTCGCTTTCTGAAATTGGTCTGGAACCTCCGTAGATCATACGATTCGGTCTTTGTGCACATGAATCAGGAGTACATTCTGCTTGCAGGACTCGTATGGGAGTTTCTGCAGAAGCCCGTGTACCTCTGGAGGAATCACTATGCAGGTTCCGTACTAACAGATATTGCTGCAGCATTTTGCACAAAGGTGTTTTGCACCTCAAAGCATTCGTATACAGCGAAGTATAAGAAGACGATGTTTATGCCAGTTGGAGTTGATACGCAGAGATTCACTCCTGCGCCTGAAATTCGGGAACCGAGATCAATACTATTCTTTGCACGTATAGCTCCTTCAAAGCGACCAGAACTTTTGCTTGAGGCACTTTCAAAACTGAGCGAAGAGGGAATTACGTATACTGCTTCCTTTGTTGGTTCGCCTCTGAAAAAGGATGAGGACTTCTATATAAGCCTAAAGCAAAGGGCAGAACAAATTACAAGGAATATTCAGTTTATTCCTGGTGTTACCAATGACAACGCGCCAGAGATTTTCCAAAGTCACGAGATTTTTGTTAACTGCTCTCCGCCAGGTATGTTCGACAAGATGCTTTTTGAAGCTGCGGCTGCAGGATGCGTAGTTGTCGCAGTGAGCACAGATTTCGCAGAACTTACAGAAGGTGAGTATGTCTTTACCAATGCAGACTCTCTTGTAGTTGTGATTAAGCAGATTCTTTCACAACCAGAATCAGTAACTCAAGCTTACTTGGTTAAGCAGGAGAAGCTTGTAGGGCAGCAGAATATGGACGCTCTTATAAGGAAATTAGCGCCATGTATACTTAAATAAATATGACTGCCTACATCGCTCTTGCAGCAGCGTTTGTGCTAAATGCTATAGCAAATATTCTCCTTAAGATTGGTTCAGAACGAGGCATTCTTCTCCAGGGACCTGTTGGAACTCTCCTTGCGCACAATTGGGCATTCTTGGTTGGTGTAGGACTCTTTGCGGCTAACGTTCTCTTTTACTTCCTTGCGTTGCGATCTCTGCCGCTTTCAACTGCATATCCAGTTATGGTTGCCATGAGCTTTATTATTATTAATAGCTACGCATTTCTTGTTTTCCGGGAGCCGCTTACCGTGCTTCAGGCATTTGGGTATGTGTGTATCGTAGTGGGACTTGCGCTTGTGGTTACGCAGAGCGCCTAGCACCATGCATTTCTCAAAGCAAAAGTTTGATTTGCACAGTACAGTTGTGTTTCTTGATGTGGACGGAACGTTAGTAGCAGACAAAGAGGAAACATTGTCTGCGGAAGTACTTGCTGCCGTTACAAAGCTCTCCAAAGATAATGAGGTATATCTTGCGTCTAATGGGAAGGCAGAAAGAGCAGAAGGTATAGCGAAGCTTCACCACCTTAAGACATTGCCGAAACTGCATAAGCCACTCCTCTCAAAGGCAGTGAAGACTGCCAAGGGAGAGAGGTCAGTCGTGGTAATAGGAGATAAATTCCTTACAGATGGAGTATTTGCACTCCTTTTGGGCGCGCGTTTTCTCAAAGTAGATAGAATTATAGGGAAAGACGAGTCTACCTATACTAAAGGAATTTATGCACTAGATGATTTAGTCTGGGGCTGTGTTCCGTACATATCTCTTTTGCGCCCCTACCAATGGATTAAAAATCTTTTAGTCTTCTCGCCTCTATTCTTCGCTGGCGCACTTTTTGTACCTAATGCACTTTCTGCATCTCTCGCAGCTTTCGCTGCTTTTTGTCTTGCAGCAAGTGCTGTGTATGTCTTGAATGACATTTTTGATAGAGAGCAAGATAAAGAGCACCCAAAGAAGCAAGAACGATCCATTGCTTCAGGTAGGGTTTCGGTTTCATGTGCGTACTTATTTGTATTCCTACTTTCTGCAGCGCTCCTGAGTATTCTCTGGCTGCTTCCAATCTTAGCTCCAGTACTGATTGCATACGCAGCACTAAATGTTGCGTATAGTGCGTGGTTTAAACACATAGCAATACTAGATATCTTATGTGTAGCCGTTTTTTACATCATGCGTGTTTTTGCAGGAGGCGCCGCAACTGGAATAGCTGTCTCCAACTGGTTGATTGTCTGTGTCTTCTTCCTCTCTCTTTTTATTATTGTAGGGAAGCGCCGTGCTGAATTTAGGTTGGAGAAAAGACGGAAAGTGTTGGCACAGTATTCAAAAAAATTCCTTGACGGTTTGCTTTTTGTATCAGCAGCCCTTGCTGTTGCGGCGTATGGGGCGTACACCATCTTTGGTAATAGCTCTCCATTTATCTTCTACACAACGATTTTCGTTGCAGCCGCACTGTTTCGGGTTATAAACCGGCTGTATACCAACCCAGCAGAGGCAGAGGTTCCAGAGAAAATGCTTGTACAAGATCCCTGGATACTTGGGTCGTTTGCGTTGTGGGGCTGCAGTCTTCTATATATTTTCTACGTAACTCCTGCAGGGTAACTTTGCTACACTACTTATATGGCACGCTATTTCGTTACAGGTGGCTCTGGATTCCTTGGCATCAATCTAGTTAGACATCTCCTAGAGAAGGGAGTAGAGGTTGTTTCGTTTGATCTCTTGCCTTTTGAATACCCAGAACGGGAGCGCATATCTGAAGTTGTAGGAGATATACGAGAGTACGAAACTCTTAAGGAAGCCATGAAAGGGTGCGATGTGGTGGTGCACACTGCTGCGGCACTGCCACTCTATACACCTGAAGATATCCGCTCAACGGATATTTTAGGTACAGAGAATGTCCTTAAAGCAGCCAAAGAAAATGATATTGCGAGAGTAGTGCATATTTCTTCCACAGCGGTATACGGTATTCCCGATCATCATCCGCTCACAGAAGAAGACGAACTTGATGGAGTGGGGGAGTACGGAAAGGCAAAAATAGCAGCTGAGAAAGTCTGCGAGACATACAGACAGAATGATCTCATTATATCTATACTTCGTCCCAAGTCCTTTATTGGTCCAGAGCGTCTCGGTGTCTTTGCTCTATTTTATGATTGGGCTGCAGACGGACATGGATTCCCTATGATAGGGAGCGGAAGGAACAGGTACCAGTTGCTAGATGTTGAGGACCTGTGCGAAGCAATATGGCTTGCGTCTGTGTTACCTGCGGAGAAAGTGAACGATACCTTTAATATAGGTGCAAAAGAATTTCTTACGATGAAGGAAGACTATCAGGCAGTGCTTGATGTGGCTGGGTATGGAAAGAAGATTCATGGATTTCCAGCGACTCCAATGATATGGACATTACGAGTCTTGGAGTTTTTCAAACTCTCCCCGCTATATAAGTGGGTATACGAAACTGCCTCAAAAGACAGCTTTGTTTCTATTGAAAAGGCCGAAACTGTACTTGGATGGAAGCCACAATATTCAAACATGCAGGCACTTATCCGTAATTATGAATGGTATCTGGCACATAGAGATGAATTTGCGCATGCGTCAGGTGTTACCCACCGCGTCCCATGGAAACAAGGAGTGCTAAGTATCGCAAAACGCTTTTTCTAAACGATGAAGACTAAAGGGATATTTGCGGGAGCGATCTTACTGTATAGCGGAATCTTTCTTGCACTGCATGGAGTACGTTTTGTTGACTTTGAGGTGCTCCCACAATTTCACTTAGACCCATTCGCTGCACTTCCTACAAGTAGCCAAGCATTACATGGATCTCCACTCCCTGCGATTATAGGGAATGTATTAGGAATTGTTTCCGAAAACACAATCCAGATATTTTATGTACTGCTAGTACTCGCTGCATTCGGTGCACTCATGTGGTATGTCAGGCATATAGGAAAAGAGAAGAACTCTCCTTTATTCTTTCTACTCATTGCGCTTACACCACTTCCACTTGTTTTAATTTCTTGGATCGGAAAACCTGACCCACTCGTTGTGTTGGCATATATTGGATTTTTAGTATCAAGCGCTCCTGTGCTTATAGCGGGCTCAGCATTTCTTTTATTGCTTGCACATAAAGAAGTTGCGATATTGCTTTTGCTTATACACGCAATCCTTTTCCCGAGTGAGCTTCGCAAGATTTCAATTGCAAGTATTGGTGTTGTGATGGGTCTCATATACTTTGCTCTGTACACAAATATAGTTGGGACCGTAACTGATAGGACTGCCTTTGTTGCAGAACACCTCTCACAGCTCTTACAGACTCCGCTCATTGCTGCGCTGTTTATATTTAACTGGTTCCTATTGGTACTTCTGCTTCTTTATAAAAGAGGGATTCTGCGCAGTGTCCGCATCTTGGCTGCGATTGCAGTTATCTTTGTAGTTTCTGTATTTGTTGTGCTGGACCACACGAGAATTGCAGCACTCTTGTCCCTTCCTCTATATGTGTATGTGCTGCGGAAGGTAGCAGATGCGAAAGAAGGATTCTCTCTTTCAAAAAAGCAGTTCTTGATCCTACTTGTTGTAAGTCTTCTACAAATTGAGGCAGTTACCACGGGACTTTTGGTGAACACGGTGGTGGCACACTATGTGGTGCTGTATGAGTGGCTGCATTTGCCCTTTTAAGGGACTCAGTTTCAAATTGGTATGATAAAGCGTATGCGCATCGTAGTACTGGGGTTTGATTGGAAGGATCTCGCACACCGTGAGCCTGAGGCACTTCTACACAAATTACGGAGGGATCATATAGATCCTGCCCTCCATGAAGTAGTTCTGTATCAATTCGCACCGAGCGCAGGAGACTTCTTTGTTGGTTCAGAAGGTTCAGTACGCGTACTGAGAAGACGGGCTCGGTGGGAGAAGTGTCGGCCGCTTTATGATCTCTTGGCTGCTACCTTCTTACCCAAAGACTTAGCTTCAATCGGTTTCATTCCAGATGTCATCGTTGTACACGATTTTCCATTTGTGTGGGCTGCAAAGAAACTAAAAGAGAAGTATGGAACTAAGATTCTTTTGTATGTGAGCAATCTCCCCACAAATCTCTCAAGAACCAGAAGAGGATCATGGCTCAAGGGTCTGTACCACTCACTTTTTGAAAGATATGCGAAGCGAGTAGTTGATAGCGTTTGTGCTATTAACGAGACCACTGCTGCTTACGCACAGTCCATTGGTATTGAAAAAAGTAAGATTCATATTGCTACACCAGATATATGGGGAGTGCCTCTGAACGTACAGGAACTTAGAAATGAGAAGTTTCTAAGAAGAGCATGCAACTTGAAGGAAGATACCGAAATAGTTCTTTCTGTGGGAAGGCTTGAGCCGGAGAAAGGTTTTGAGCGACTCATACGTGCGTTTGCTGCACTTAAACGAAAGGATAGTGTATTGGTTATAGTTGGAACCGGGAGATTATCACAAAAGCTCCAGAAACTTGCACGTGAACTTGAGATTGAACAGAAGGTCTATTTTGTAGGACACGTATCACGTGAAGATATATGGAAGGCATATGCAGACGCAGACGTCTTCGTCTTGCTTTCGCGTTCAGAGGCACTTGGGCTTGTTGCGCTTGAGGCAATGCGGCTGCGTCTACCTGTTGTTGTGAGTGGAGTCGGAGGCCTTGGCGAATCAGTAGGGACTCATGGGGAAAGGGGATATATATGGAACGAAGAAGATGGCATTGAAAGGCTAGACTCTATTCTGTCCAATGTGCCAAAGAACATGGAGGTTCTTGAAAGAGCAGAGAAGTATGTAACAGAACGTATTGAGACTGCAAAAACTTCCTTTGAGGATTTGCTCCAAACAAAGCCCAAGCTCTTATATGCAACTTCAAATACGTATCCCTCGCCTCTGGCAAACCGAATACAGACTCTTGCTATGGCGCGTGAATTTGCGCGGGTACTCGGGGAACAATTCGTATACGGAGTTCGTACATTTAATGGAGCAAAACCAGAAATTCGTAGTAAGGAGTTTGTGAAGAAGCAGAACAGTATATTGCTCGGGCTGCAGTACTACAGATACATCAAGGCTGAGCACTTTTCCTACGTGATCTGTAGAGAACCAAGATTGTTATTCTGGATAATGCTGTATGCAAAGTTGTTTGCCTTAAACACTAAATTCTTTTTTGAGGCGCACACAGTAAGTAATGATTTCTTTTTCAAAACCTGTATTCGCAAGGTAGATGGAGTCATAGCTATAACGCAGGGTATTGTTGAGGATCTCCATGAAACTAAACGTGTCGTTGTGGCTGCGGACGGAGTAGATCTAAAGAAGTTTGAGAACCTTCGTTCAAGAGAAGAAATACGTGACAAATATGAGTTACCCCAGAGCGCAAAGCTTGTTATGTATGCAGGCAGTTTTGGGTTTATCCCACCTTGGGACTATTTTGCTTGGAAGGGAGCAGACATTCTTTTAGAAGCAGCACCGCAGTTAGCAGACACCGCAGAACTAGTATTCGTTGGCGGAGAACCCGAAGAGATTCTTCAGGTTCGTAAACGGTACCCCCAAAAGAACATATATTTGCTCGGGCGTGTTCCTAACGAAGATGTGCCTGCATTGCTTTCTTGTGCTGACATATTGGTACTGCCAAACAAAAGTGGGGACACGATGTCAGAGCGCTACACATCTCCTTTGAAACTATTTGAATATATGGCTAGCGGAGTGCCAATAGTCGCAAGTAATCTTCCTTCAATACGAGAAATCCTTAGCGAAGAGGAAGCATATCTTGTGGAGCCAAATAGTGCTGAGGCGGTGGCAATTGCTGTGCGGAAAGCACTAGAACATAGGACTGAATCTGTGAGTAAGGCTCAGCATGCTCAAAAGCTTGTTAAAGACTATACTTGGGAACAAAGAGCAAGAAATATACTGTCTTTCATGATGAGCACCTAGTTGTATGTTTACTTTCACCACAAGCTGGGATGACGGAGATAAGAATGATTTACGTATTGCTGATCTTCTGGATCGGTATGGGATGAGGGGTACCTTCTATATCGCTAAGACACAAAAGAATCGTCTATCCGAGGAAGACATTCTGTCGCTATCAAAACAACAAGAGATAGGTGCGCATACACTTACTCACGCCGATCTACCGCTTCTTACGAAAGAAGAGAAGATCCATGAAATCCAAGGGAGCAAGGAATGGTTGGAATCTGTTACGGGAAATTCAGTACATTCCTTTTGTTACCCATATGGACGAGTTGATGAAGAGACGAGGGAAGTAGTAGCTTCGCTAGGATTTAAAGCGGCCAGGTCATCAGTAAAGACGCTCGGAACAAAACCTACAGATCCGTACATGTTGCCAGTAACCACCATGACGTATAGGGCCCCATACACTCCCATAACTAAGATACTTCTTACTGCGGGCGTTACACCTGCTTCAAATAGTGGATGGGAAGTGCTTGTACGTGAGAAGTTAGAGAAAGTTGCGGCAGACGAAGGATACTTCCATCTCTGGGGACATTCATGGGAAATAGAGAAGCTAAAGTTGTGGAGCTCTTTGGAAATGTTTCTTAAAGAAGTATCCCTCAGAAAGGACGTACTCTATGTATCTAACGGGGAGCTCGCAGACAAAGTATTCTATGGCGAATAGTCTTCGCGAACGAGTGCTTACCTGGGCCGATTCACGCAGAGATCGTCTCATCGTTCAGACGGTACTAGGCGGATTTCTAAGTGCACACAGAAAGCCAGCCCTTATTCAGGAGGCAGAGTTGCAGCAGCTTCTAAAGCAGAAGCGAATAGCACGGAGCGAAAGACAGATTCCTGAATCTACCCAAAGAGAGGAGATGGTTTCTATATGTATATATGCGTACGAACGATTAGAGCTATTGGAAAAGACGTACGCATCTTTACATAGATACCTACAAGAATACGGTCAGACATTCTCGTATGAATTGCTTTTTATACACGACGGACCGAACGCACAGATAAGTGCGTGGGCAAAGGACAAGCCGTTTACGAAGGTTATTTTCAACGAAGAGAACAGAGGCCTGACCCATAACATGAATGAACTCATATTTGTACACTCGCGAGGCAAGTACATTTTGAACATTGAAGATGACTGGATATGCGAATTCAAGGACAACTTCATACGTGGTGCAATAGATATTCTTGAATCAAACGATTCAGTAGGGTGTGTCCGGTTAGAGCGGAAATATCCGGGAGACTATAAGAAATGGAATGAGGCATTTAAGATACACCAGAGAAGAATCTCAAAAGAGGTTTTTGAAACTCCGGGTGCCCATCCGTATCGTCTACTAGATGCCAATCCTGAAAATGGGGAGGGCATATATGCAAATAGCTGCACACTGTTTAGCTTTGAGGCTCTGCAGTGCGCAGGATTTTTGCCAGATGAGGGAGTTCAAAGACGAGACCAGGAACGTATATATATGAAAACATTTAATTCCTTATGGATGGCAGCGAGGGGAGAAGCTCAGGCGGATAGTCCGTTTCTGCATATCGGGTATGGAAAGTCCTGTCCAACATGGGATACTGCGTAATATGAAGTGGCTACTTTCAAGAGTGAGATATGCATGGAGACTTCTGCTCACTGCCTTCTACCGTCCTTTTTTCAAGTCTTTTGGAGAAGGGTCAATGGTATACGGAAAAATACACTTATTTGCAGGTAAGAAAGTAACAATAGGAAGAAACTCTACTTTGAATGTAGGGGTAATGATAAATGCCTCAGCAGAAGTAGTTATAGGAGACTACGTAAGGATTTCACCTTTTGTACTTATAAACGCATGCGGCTTAGACTACACAAAATTCCGCGACGAGCGTGAGCATACAGAAAGTCCAATCAACATTAGAGATGGAGTATGGATTGGGTCAGGTGCAATTATTAACCCAGGAGTAACCATAGGCGAAGACTCTGTCGTTGCCGCAGGAGCAGTCGTAGTGGCTGATGTGCCTGCTCGGGCCATTGTTGGTGGAGTTCCTGCAAAGGTTATTAAGGAAATCTAATTCGTTACTTAGCCCTGTTGAATTCAACAAGCACAACAGTGGCAGTGATCAGTCGATAAATAATCTGGGATCCAATAGCACCTGCAATGCCATACAAATAGGTCCCAATTGGAAGCAATATAATAAGCGAAAGGGAACTGACGTAGGAAAGAATATAAAGCTCACGAGTCTTTTTGTGTGCTTGAAGTACTGAGGTTAAGGGGGCAGTAATGACGGTCACAACAATTGAGAGTGCATACCACTGGGAGAAGACTATTGACTCAGTGTAGAGCGGGAAGAGGACCTTAAATATAAGAGGGGCAGCAACAATATAGGCAGTAATACCTACAGCGACGGCAATCCCAAGCAGAAGGATTCTTCTCCATATCGTTTGTCTAATCTCAGGAAGTGAGCGCTCTGCAAAGCGAGCCAGTGAGAGAGGGGCAACGAATTTAATAACTTGCTTTATCTGTTCAGGAATTGCCGTGGCGAATGTGTATATAGCAAGATTTATTGGTCCTAGGAGAACGAAAGTTGCAATGCTATCTATCTTGTCGGCTAGTGCACCAACAATCCCCATAAGGCTTAGGTGCTTACTGTACTTAAACATCCCTTCGTCTCTTTGATCATTCTTTGCGTGTCTCAATGCAAATAGATAGGTAATAAGGTCAGCAATGAAATTGCTCAAGAAAAAGACTGAAACCAATACAATAGCTCTATCTGTAATAAAAAGAGTTCCAATGAGAACTAGGACGGGAATTAAACCGTTTAGGGAAAGATAGATGCCGTGCCTCTTAAATTCTTTCTTTCCGATAAGAAAGGGATCAAACAATGAAAAGCTAGACAGAAAAGGAGAGAAGAGCGCAACGATACACAAAGAAGTTGCAACAAAAAGATTTTGCTCAATGAAGAAGTAGTACGCAGCAGTTGCAAGTGCAATGAAGACTGAGCCCAAGCTCCACTTAAGATTTAAAGAAACTCCGTGTCTGAATGATCCTTCGTATCCGAGGGCAGTAGATTGTGTTATTGCCGTACCCACACCTGTAAGGGAGAAGGCGGAGCAGAGACCCCACAAGGAAAGTACATACTTATAGTTTCCATAGGTATCAGGAGTTGCAAGGTTTCCGAATGCTATGGCAAGAAGCAGTGAAGCTGCCATGGCAACAAACTGACTAACCATAAGCCAGAACCCGCCCTGAAAGAGATACACCATATCTGTCTTGGTGTAGCGTTCTGTAGAGCGCAAAAGGGAAGTGAGGCGTACGCGCAGGGAGGGCATGGGCAGATGGATATACTGCTATATACTAGCAGTACTATGAAAAAAGTTACGATGTGGGTGGCCCTGGGCGCTCTTTTTACGATCCCGTTCCTTCCTTTATATGTAGAAAGTCAGCTGTATTTCCCATTTATAACCGGAAAAGGGTTTGCCTTCCGCATATTGGTTGAAATTGCACTTGGTGCATGGGTATTGCTCGCGCTCATGGATAAGGAGTATCGTCCTCGTTTCTCTTGGCTACTCGCACTATTTGGTGGCCTCGTAGCATGGATGGCCCTCGCGAACTCTTTTGGAGTGAATCCTCTAAAGGCATTTTGGAGTAATTACGAGCGAATGGACGGATGGGTAATGCTTGTCCATGTCTTCGCATTCTTTGTGGTTGCAGGAAGCATCTTTGCTAAAAGGAAATTGTGGGATAAGTGGTGGCTTACTTTTGTTGGTGCCTCTGCACTTACAACTCTCATCGCGCTTTTTCAGCTTGCTGGTCTGGGTGAGATTCACCAGGGAGGTGCACGTGTAGATGCATCATTTGGAAACGCAGCATACCTAGCGGCGTATCTTCTCTTTACGATTGCTGTCTCCCTATGGCAGGCGAGTCGTCTTAAGGGGTGGGCGCGCTACGCACTGATTGCGCTTGCAGCAGTTCAAGCATTTATTGTTTTTGAGACTGAGACTCGTGGTGCAATCCTAGGACTTGTTGGGGGCTCCCTCGTTGTCATGGCACTTATGGCACTTGGTTCTGGAAAGCGAGTACAGCGTATCGCTTTAGGCGGCGTACTCGGACTCATACTCATAATTGGAGGGTTCATTGCAATAAAGGATACGGACTTTGTTCGGAATGATCCGACACTTGCTCGTATTGCTTCTATTTCAGTTAAGGAACTCAGTACTCGTCTTACCGTGTGGAACATGGCTCGCCAGGGAGTTATGGACCGCCCAGTGCTTGGGTGGGGCCAAGAAGGCTTTAACCAGGTCTTCAATACGTATTACGAGCCTTCTATGTATAGG
>JAHJZL010000043.1 GCA_018826405.1 Patescibacteria group bacterium | reverse complement strand
GCGGAGTTACGAGTACACCCTAATGCATGAATCTTGTAGAACTACTCAAAGACAAAGGACTACTCACTGCCGAAGCTGCTGCTGAGGTTCAAAAAGGCATTCAAGAGGGAGCTGGAAGTGTTGATGCCCTTATAGAAAAGCAGGGAGTGTCACTTGAAAAAGCGTACGCAGTTGCAAGCGAGAAGTACGGTATTCCATACCGCAATCTTCCTGCGGACACAGGTGACCATCGTGCACTCGAATACATTCCAGAAGAATCTGCACGACATTATGAATTCGTGCCGCTTGAAGTTAAAGACGGAGCGCTTTCTGTTGGAGTGCTTGATCCAGAGAACATTGAAGCATTGGATGCGTTGCAGTTTATTTCCTCTCGTGTAGGAATGCCGTATAAGCTCTTTCTTATAAACCATGCAGACTTTGAGCAGGTGCTGCAGGAGTACGAGAACCTTTCTGGGGAGGTTGGAGAGGCACTCTCTGAATACGAAGGATCTGAGTCTATTGGAGAGATTGGAGGAAAACCAAACTCTCCTGTAGAGACAACTATTAAAGCAGACGCGCCTGTTACAAAGATTGTTGCAACAATATTGCGCTATGCAGTTGAGGGAGGCGCTTCTGATATTCATATTGAGCCGTCACCTGAGAAAACTAAGGTGCGTTTCCGTATGGACGGAGACTTGCACACGTCGCTTGAGCTTCCTGCGAAAGTGCATCAGGCAGTTATTGCGCGCATTAAGATTCTTTCTCAGATGCGTCTTGACGAAAAGCGTAAGCCGCAAGACGGACGATTCTCAGCAACTGTTGAAGGACGACGTATAGATTTCCGTGTATCTACATTCCCAACTCAGGGAGGGGAGAAGGTGGTGATGCGTATTTTGGATAGTGCAAAATCTATTGCAACTCTTGAAACTATAGGTCTCTCTGAAGCAGATCTTATTCAAGTGCGCGAGATCATAAAGAAACCATACGGCATTGTGCTTATTGCAGGACCAACAGGTTCAGGAAAATCTACAACGCTCTTCTCTATGTTGTCTGAGCTTGATAGAGAAACAGCAAACGTTGTGTCCGTTGAAGACCCAGTTGAGTATGAAATCACCGGCGTGTCGCAGTCTCAAGTACGTCCTGAGATTGGGTACACTTTCGCCGCTGGACTTCGCTCCATTCTTCGTCAGGACCCAGACATTATTATGGTGGGAGAGATTCGTGACAAAGAAACTGCACAGCTTGCTATTCAGGCGGCGCTTACAGGGCACTTAGTGTTCTCTACAATTCACACGAATACTGCTGCTGGAGTTATTCCACGTTTGGTTGATATGGGTGTAGACCCGTATTTGATCGCTCCTACTTTGATTGCTGCAGTTGGACAGCGTCTTGTACGACGCCTGTGCCCTGGGGCAGGAAAGGCAGTACCGATAACAGAGAGTTTGCATGGCATGTTGGACAAACAGTTTGAAGATCTCCCAGCAGAATTTCATAAGAAATTGCCCCCCTTTGAGTCTTTTTATACAGCAAATCCAACGGCAGACTGTCCGAACGGAACTCGTGGCCGCTTAGCAGTGTTTGAGTTCTTGCGCATGGATAAGGAGCTTGAGCACGTTGTACTCACTAACCCAGTTGAGGAGGAGGTGTACGCAACAGCGCGCTCAAAGGGAATGATCACGATGCGCGAGGATGCTATTATGAAAGCGTTGGCAGGCGAGATTCCGTTTGAAGAAGTGAACACACTTGGAGGACAGATCTTCCCAGACGACGAGGATCTCGGTTAACCTATTTACTGTATGGCTACACCTTATCGCATCTATCTCGTAGACGACGACCGTTTCTTGTTGGACATGTATGCAGTTAAATTCAGAGCTGCAGGACATGAGGTAACTGCCTTTGCGGGAGGGGAGGATGTACTTGCTGCTCTTCGTGAGTCTCCAGCACCAGACGCAGTTCTTCTCGATATTGTTATGCCTGGAATTGATGGATTCCAGATTTTGGAAGCTGTAAAGAAGGAGCAACTAGCAAAGACTGCTAAATTTATTGTTCTCTCAAATCAGGGACAGGAGTCAGATACCACACGCGCAAAAGAATTGGGCGCAGCGGGCTACATTATTAAAGCTTCTGCTATTCCGTCAGAAGTATTTTCAGAGACGATTGCAATAATTGAGAAGCCAGTATGAACGAGGCCCTTTCAGCACGATTGGGTACGCTCCTTGATACTGTTGTTGCGGAGGACGCTTCAGATCTTCACCTCTCAGCAGGGAATAACCCCATCCTGCGTATCTCTGGTTCACTAGTTCCGTTGCTTCAGCAACCTCCTCTTACACCAGAGGAGACTAAGGAGATGTTGCGCAGCTTGCTCCCTCCTAATCGCTGGGAGAAATTTGAGCAGGATCAATCAACAGACTTTTCATACGCGCATGGACCCAAGGCACGTTTTCGTATAAACGGGTATACCGTACAAGGAGCAGTAACCATTGCGATGCGTCTTATTCCGCATGAGATTCGTACATTCCAGGATCTCGGACTCCCACCAATTCTTGAGGTATTCAGTCAGCGTTCACAAGGATTCTTCCTCGTTGTGGGCCCTGTCGGTCAAGGAAAATCAACAACCCTTGCGACTATCATTGATCGCATCAATGAAACAAGAGCTGAGCACATAGTGACCATTGAAGACCCTATTGAGTACATCTTTGAACAAAAGAAGTCATTGATTCATCAGCGTGAAGTTCATATTGATACCCCTGACTTCCACTCAGCACTTAACTCAGCATTCCGCGAAGACGTGAATGTGATCATGGTGGGGGAGATGCGTAACCAGGAGACTATCTCTTCGGCAGTGACTGCGGCTGAAACGGGCCACCTCGTGCTTTCGACGCTTCACACCAACAATGCTGCGCAGACTATTGATCGTATTATTGATATGTTCCCGCCAAGTCAGCAGGACCAGGTGCGTGTCCAGCTTGCTGGATCTCTTGCGGGTATCTTTTCGCAGCGCCTTATCCCGCGTATTTCAGGAGGACAGCTCCCTGCATATGAACTCCTGATTAACAACAGTGCTATTTCAAACCTTATCCGAGAGGGGCGCACACACGAGATCACGACTGTTATTCAAACCTCATCTCAGGAAGGTATGATTGATATGGATCGTTCGCTTGCAGAGCTTGTACGTCGCGGAGAGGTTACTATTGAGAATGCGTATGAGCGTGCTAATGATCCAAAGACCTTTGAACGCTATTTGTAATCTATGCTTTTTTCATATCACGCACTAGATAAAGACGGGCACGAAAGAGACGGTACCGTTGAGGCTCTGTCTGTTGATGTTGCCGTATCAACCTTGCAGCGACGCGGACTCATCGTTTCCTCTATAGAGCCTGCAGTTAAGAAATCCATTCTGAACGTTGAGCTCGGTTTGTTTAAGCGAGTTTCAAACAAAGAGATTGTTATTCTCTCTCGACAGATTGCAACATTGTTTGAGGCTCAAGTATCAGCACTTCGCATTTTCAGACTTCTTGCGGCAGAAGTTGATAACAAGTATCTCTCAGAGATCATGACGCAGGTAGCAGATGATCTGCAGGGAGGAAGTCCTATTTCAAAAGCACTCGGCAGACATCCAAAGGTATTCACTGGCTTTTACGTAAACATGGTGCGCTCAGGAGAGGAGTCTGGAAAACTCTCAGAGACTTTTGGATATCTTGCAGACTATTTGGATCGCACGTATGAGGTTATGAGTAAGGCGCAAAACGCTCTTATCTATCCTGCCTTCGTTATTGGCGTGTTCTTTGTGGTTATGGGTCTCATGCTCACGCTGGTGATTCCTCGCATTAGTTCAATCCTAAAAGACTCGGGGCAAGAGATTCCGATGTACACGCAGGTGGTTATCTTTATATCTGATGCGCTCGTTCATTACGGATTCCTCGTCGTTATCGCGCTTGCTGTATTGGTATTCATTTCCTTCCGTGCACTCCAGACACCAAACGGAAAGCTCTTTTTTGACAAGTTAAAGCTTGATTTCCCGTACATTGGAGATCTGTACCAAAAGCTGTATTTATCTCGTATTGCAGACAACTTTGCCACAATGCTTGTGTCAGGAGTGCCTGTTGTTGAGGCTGTTGAGATTACTGCATCAGTTGTGGGCAGCAGTACGTATGAGCTCATACTTAAGCAGGTAGGGGAGGACGTAAAGGGCGGATCGTCTATATCTGACGCCCTTGGGAGGCATGCAGAGATTCCTGGCATTATGACTGCCATGGTGCGCGTGGGAGAGGAAACAGGAGAGTTGGGGAATATTCTTACGACACTGGCGAAGTTCTACAGACGAGAAGTTAGTACAGCAGTTGATACCCTCGTTGACCTCATTGAGCCGCTCATGATTGTTATCTTGGGTCTTGGTGTGGGAACACTTTTGGCTTCTGTACTGATTCCGATTTACAACCTCGCTGGCTCAATCTCATAGCCTTATCCACACGCAGGTACCTAATACTTTGGGTTTCCCGTACAATACAGAGAGCGGCAACTTACCCGTAATCCGCCTTATCTATTCAATCATTCTTATGAACATCGTATCTAAAAGACTTGGACATCTACGCCAAGGACATGTAACACAAGGTTTCACCTTGATCGAGCTCCTCGTCGTAATCGCCATTATCGGTATCCTTTCATCTGTTGTGCTTGCGTCACTCAACACAGCACGCTCAAAGGGTAACGATGCTGCGATTCAGTCAGACCTCTCAAGCGCAGCTACTCAGGCAGAGTTGTACTATGACAGCAACAGCAATGCGTATGGTGGTGCTGTAACACTTGGAACTTGCCCAACATCTGGGACAAGTATGTTCTATGCAGACACTTCAATTCGTCAGGCAATTGCACACGCTGAGACCTCAAACGGTTCTGCAAACGTTAAG
>JAHJZL010000042.1 GCA_018826405.1 Patescibacteria group bacterium | reverse complement strand
TACGGAGCGATCTAGTACTTCGTCTAGATGGTATGCCATGGTAGCAACTTCAGCAGTACCTGAAAGATATTCTCCGTCTTGTGTTTTATACAAATCCTCTTCGCTCTGCGGCAAATATCCTGTTCCCAAGAATCCCTCTCTGCGAACAAGCGAAGGAACAATCATAGGAGTGAATCCTCCCTTCTGAATAAAATGATCTGAGAGGAATCTCCAAATAGCAAAAGAAAGGAGCGCTCCATCTCCCTTCAAGAAGTACCCACGGAATCCAGCCACCTTAGCTCCGCGCTCAAAGTCTGCCATGCCAGCATTCACCATAAGTTCCACATGCGTCTTTGGAGTGAACTCAAAAGTTGGCTTTTCTCCCCACACGCGAGTCTCTTGATTGTCTGCATCACTTTTGCCTTCAGGCACAGTCATGTCAGGCAAGTTAGGAACGAGCAACATAAGCTTCTGCCACTCTTCAAAGGCAGCCTTGTACTTCTCCTCAAGTTCTCCCATTCCTTCCTTAAGGAAGCGCATAGCTTCAAGGAGACGATCTCGCTCCTCGTCTTTAGCTAAAGCTATAGTTTTGCTTGCGCGATTCTGCTCTGCTTTTTTGTCATCAAGCTGCTGGCGCAGTTGTTTGCGCTCGTCATCAACAACGAGCAGACGGTCAATGTCTACCTCAATGTTCTTTTTCGCTGCTCCGGCTTTCACCAGGTCTGCGTTCTCTCGGATGAAATGTATGTCTAACATAGGACTATAATAAGGAAAGCATAGTATGACGACGGATATGAGACAACTCGCTCCAAAGGATTACCCCAAGAACCTGGGGGAAATACCCAATCCTCCGAAGCTGGTATGGCTTCGCGGATCCCTGCCGCCCGAGGGCCATAAACTACTCGCAGTTGTAGGGTCGCGCTCTTTAACTGAGTACGGCGCGGAGGTCTGCCGTATGTTTATTCAAGGACTTGCTGGTAAGCCAATAAGTATAGTTTCCGGACTCGCACTTGGTGCTGACGCGTGCGCACACCAAGCAGCACTAGATGCAGGTCTTCACACGCTCGCTATCCCAGGATCAGGCCTCGATGATTCCGTTATAGCTCCGAGGACAAACCTTGCACTTGCGCAAGACATCCTCGCACACGGAGGCGGACTCCTTTCAGAACAGGAACCCTTCCACACTCCCTTCCCATCAGACTTCCCTTCAAGAAACAGGATTATGGTTGGTATGTCAGATGCCGTACTCGTTATTGAAGCTGGAGAGCGCTCGGGCACACTTATAACAGCGAGACTGGCTGCTGAGTATGATAGGAATCTTTTATGTGTTCCACACAGAATCGGAGACCCAAATGGTATTGGCGCGAATCAATTCATTCGCTTAGGCGCAGAATTAGTTACTGAGCCCCTGCATATACTTGAGACATTAGGGCTTGCTTGAGATTTTTAACTCTTAGGCGTACGGTATTACCTAAGTACAACGAGTTAATAAAGGAGAGGAACGTTGCTACGTGATCTTTTCGTGATATGGCTGAAGTGGCCATATCTGTTCTGGACACACCCAGGGTGTTGGCCAGAATTCAAACGCATCTGGCCAGGGCTATACCTTGGGGTTTTGGTTGGGGCCGTGCAAGCGGCACTGCCAATTACCCTTTGGATCTGGACTGATCCATTTGGCCAGTACAACCTCACCCCCGCCTGGTTTGGTGCGGTGTTGTTTGCCATCTCCTGCGTTTTTTATATTGCGCTCGGGACATTCACCACCCTACTGATTCATTTCCACAACGTGGATGAGGAGGAACACGGCTTCTTTTGAACTACAAGCCTGCACTCGCTGTGGGCTTTTTTCATTTCCTACCCACTCTCAAAACTTGACCATATATAGGTATGCGCGGTATGTGTTAGCACACATGGCAAAGAGACTTTTAATTGTTGAGTCGCCCGCAAAGGCGCGCACTATCCAGCAGTACCTCGGAAAAGAGTACGAAGTGCTTGCTTCTGTGGGACACGTGCGAGACCTCCCTAAGTCCAATAAGGACGCTGTTGATATTGAGGACGGCTTTGTTCCTCGGTATGTTGTTTCTCCCGACAAGAAGGAGGTTATTGAGAAGATAAAGATTGCTGCTGGCAAGGCAGAGGAAGTATTTCTTGCAACTGACCCCGACCGCGAGGGAGAGGCTATTGCTTGGCACGTAAAGGAGGCTGTAGGCCTTAAGAAGCCGCAGCGTGTGGTATTTCATGAGATTACCAAAACTGCAGTTGAAGAGGCACTTAAGCACCCTCGTGCAATTGACGAAAACCTTCGTCAGGCGCAAGAAGCACGACGCGTACTAGACCGTATTGTTGGATACGATCTCTCCGGTCTTATCTGGAAGAAAGTACGCTACGGTCTTTCTGCAGGACGCGTACAGTCTCCTGCTCTTCGCATTATCGCTGAACGAGAGCGGGAGATTAAAGCGTTCATTCCTGAAACGTACTACACCCTAGACGCACAGTTCAAAGCAAAGGGAGGAGAATTCCCTGCTAAGTGCGTTGAAGAGCCAACTGATTCAAAAGAAGCAACGCGTATTGTTGAAGAAGGGCGCGTTGCCGCCTGGACCGTTGAAGAAGTTAAGGAGCGTGCAGAAGAACGCAATCCTAAACCTCCGTTCACAACTTCAACGCTGCAACAGGCTGCGTCTACTCGTCTTGGATTCTCTCCGTCTCGCACTATGCGTGCAGCGCAAAAGCTGTATGAGGCAGGACATATAACCTACATGCGAACGGACTCAGTTTCTCTTGGAAAAGAGGCTGTAGAGAAGCTAGCTGCAGTTGCAGAGAAAGAGTACGGGAAAGAGTACGTTGAAGTACGTGCATACGTAACCAAGAGCAAGAACGCGCAAGAGGCGCACGAAGCAGTGCGTCCTACAGACCCTGCAAAGAAAAGTGCAGGTGCTCCTGGAGACGAGGCTTCATTGTACGAGCTCATACGAAACAGGACGCTTTCCTCTCAAATGTCTGCAGCAAAGATGCTGCGCACAAGCGTTAAAGCAAAAGCAGATGCAGAGATTCCTCTTTTCTCTGCTAATGGCTCCCGTCTTATATTCCCTGGATGGCTTGCCTGCGACACGAAAGCTCGCGGCGAAGACGTAGAACTACCGAAGCTTACTGAGGGAGAATCTCTCACTCTGCTTTCTCTAGGATCTCTTGAAAAGCAAACAGAACCACCTAACCGATACACTGAAGCAGGTCTTATCAAGGAGCTTGAGAAGCGTGGCATTGGCCGCCCTTCTACATACGCGAGCACCATGAAAACTATTCAGGACCGCGGGTATGTGGAGAAGACTGGCCGTACCCTAACACCAACAGCAACTGGCATGGTTGTGTCTGGATGGCTTGAAGAGCACTTTACACACTACGTATCTGACTCCTTTACGGCTGAAATGGAGGACGAGCTCGACGAGATTGCGCGAGGTGAGCGCGGATACGAAGCAACGCTTACGGAGTTTTATAAGCCGTTCTCAAAAGCAGTACTCTCAAAAGAAGATCTACCTAAGGCAACGTCTCTTGGGCCTGTGCCTGAAGAGTTTGTGTGCCCACTCTGTAGTGCTGTTATGGAGTTTAAGCTTGGACGTGGCGGCATTTTCATGAGCTGTACGCGCTATCCAGAATGCGACGGAGCAAGACAAGAAGACGGAACAGAACTTAAGAGCGACGAGCCAATTGGAGTAGACCCAGAAACAAAAGCACCTATCTTTGTTAAGACTGGACGATACGGACCGTATGTAGAAATGGAGCTTCCTGAGGTTGAAGCGCCTGTTGAATTAACAAAAGCAGGAAAGCCGAAGAAAACGAGAGGCCGCCCAAAGAAAGCACTAAAGCGTGCAAGTATTCCTGCAGGAGTTGATCTTTCTACTGTCTCTCTTGCAGATGCACTTCATTATCTTTCTCTACCACGCGAACTTGGTATGCATCCAGGAACTGGAAAACCAATTGTTGCAAATATTGGACGCTTCGGTCCTTACATCGGACATGACGGAGAGTTCCGCTCACTTAAAGGAGCTGACGATCCATACACCGTTACGCTAGACAGAGCTGTTGAAGTACTCGCAGAACCTAAGCGTCCTCCGAAGGGTGTAGATATAGTCAGAGAAGTTGGAAAGCATCCGAAAACTGGAAAACAGATTGTTCTCTACAAATCTAAGGCAGGCTTATTCCTGAAGAAGGGGCTTCGCCGTATCTATCTTCCTGAAAGCCAAGACGCAAACGAGCTAACCCCTCTTGAGGCTGCAGAGTATCTTAAATAGAATTCGTACTTTGCCACGGTGCTCGTAACCGAGTATCCTTTGGCTATGACGACGCTTAAGGAAATCCTTGCGCAAGTTCAGGCCCCGTCTCCTGAAGAGATTGCCCTTATAGAAAGGGCCTACGAGTTTGCAAAGAAAGCGCATGAGGGCCACACGCGCTATTCAGGAGAACCATATTTCATACACCCAGCAGCAGTTGCAAAACACCTGGCAGAGCTTGGCATGGATGCGCGCACCATTGTTGCAGCACTCCTACATGACGCAATTGAGGACGCTATGGCAACTCCGGAAGAGGTTGAGACTCAATTTGGCTCTGAGGTGCTGTTTTTAGTTGAAGGAGTTACAAAGCTCGGCAAGCATAAGTATCAGGGCGGAGAACGCCATGCAGAGAGTCTGAGGCGCCTTCTGGTTGCGACATCAGCAGACATTCGAGTTCTCATCATCAAACTCGCGGACCGTTACCACAACATGAGCACGCTTGAGCATGTGCCTGAAGCAAAGCGCAAGCGTATTGCCCTTGAGACTTTGGAAATATTCGCACCAATTGCAGACCGCCTTGGAATGGGAAGTATGAAAAAGGAGCTTGAGGATTTAGCATTCCCTGCTATTGATCCGGATGCGTACCAGCACGCCGTTGAAGTTCGGAAGTTAAAGAACAAAGAAACAGACGTAGGACTCGCCCGAGTACAAAAAGAATTGCAGCATGCACTCGTACGTAAGGGTGTTAAGGATTTCTCAACCTCCATTCGCATGAAGGGACTTTGGAGCCTGCATCAAAAGCTGAAGCGCAAAGGAGACGACATAACGCGCATTCATGATATTGCAGCGCTTCGCGTTGTTGTGCCTTCCGTTGACGATTGCTACACAGCCCTAGGAGTTATTCATGCGCTCTGGAAGCCGCTTCCAGGAGAGTTTAAAGATTACATATCGTTTCCAAAGCCAAACGGGTACCAGTCTTTGCACACAACGGTTGTAACGGCTGAGGCAGGCATTGTTGAAATGCAGGTGCGCACTAAGGATATGCACCAACGAGCGCAGTTCGGTATTGCGTCACACATGTCATACAAGACGCTCGCAAAGAGCGCTGGGAAGAATGCTTTTCAACGTATTTCGTTCCCCTGGATTCGCGATCTTGTCCCTGCCCTTCTAAACTTAAAGAAGCCTGTGGTCCAGGTGCCCATGAAGGGGTCAACAAATTCTCCTGACGTGCCGCAATGGCTAACTGAACTTAAAGAAGCGCATATCGAAGTTGGTGCTGAAGACTTTGTTGAGGGTCTTAAGAGCGATTTCTTCTCCCACAGAATCTTTGTGTTCACTCCAATTGGAGACGTTATAGACTTGCCAACAGAGTCAACTCCTGTTGATTTTGCATACGCCATACACTCAGACTTAGGCAATCACATGCAGGGGGCTAAAGTTAATGGAAAGCTTGTTTCCTTTGATTCAAAACTTGGCAACGGAGACATTATTGAAATCCTCAAATCAAAGTCTGCACATCCAACGGCGCGCTGGATTGAATACGCACGTACTTCTGTAGCACGCAGACACATACGAAACGCTCTCGAGGCAAAAGAGAAATCAATGCGCACACAGGACTCTAAAGCCAAGAAGAAAGCTGGCAAGAAAGCTAAACAGTAAAGTTACTTATTGAATAGAGATTCTCTTCAGGTGCTGGTTCTTCTTTCTTAACCACCTTTGGAAGTGCGTCTAGTTGAGTTGTATTTGGGTGTTGTGCCGTCTCTACAACTTCTGTTGTCTCAACTGGCGCAGGACTAAACTCATGCTCTTCACCTTCTTCGCGAAGCGCGAGCATTGCTGTTATATGGGAAAGGTCCTCTGGAGAAAAGAATTCTATAAGGAGTCTGCCTCCTTGCGGACGATTCTCGATTAATACGCGAGTTCCGAGTGTCTCGGTTAGAGACTTCTCAAGAGCCATAATCTCTGGAGTTTTGTCATGCTTGCGAATCTTGTCCTGAGCGAGGCGTCGTGCCATCTGCTCAACCATGCGTACTGATGTCTTCTTCAATACAATTTCCTTAAAGAGTGTGTCTCGTTCGTCAGGACGATCATTCAACATAAGAAGTGCGCGTGCATGTCCCTCTGAAAGCTCCTTCTGCACAACAGCTTGCTGAATAGCTTCAGGAAGCTGCAGAAGACGTATTGAGTTCGAAACGTATTCTCGACTGCGCCCAATCTTTGCACCAATCTCAACCATCGAAAGGGTGAATGTCTCTGCCAGTTGCGCCAATGCCTTTGCGCGATCTATGGCGTTAAGATCTTCTCGCTGCAAGTTTTCAATAATAGCGAGCTCCAACTTCATCTTGTCAGACTGCTCTCCTGCACGAATAACTACAGGAATCTCTTTAAGTCCAATGAGTTTAGATGCACGCAATCGGCGCTCTCCTGCAATAAGCTCATAGGTAGCTTGAATACCTCCTCCTGCTTTCTCAACTTCGCTACGCGTAACTACAAGTGGCTGCAGTACTCCGTACTGGCGTATTGATTCAGCAAGCGCTTTCAATCGGCCCTCATCAAACTCAAGACGAGGCTGGTATGGGTTTGGCTGAATACGGTCAACGGCAACCCAGAACACTGAGTCGTACTTTGTAGGCTCAGCAAACTTTACTGGCTCCTTAGAATCATTTCCAAACATGCTCATTACAGGCTATTGTAGCATCGCTCCCCTCCTTTACGGGAGTGCTACCTGTGCAGTAGGATGATGTTTATGCCGGAGTGGCGGAATGGTATACGCGGTGGATTCAAAACCCGCTCCCGTAAGGGTTGAGAGTTCGAGTCTCTCCTCCGGCACACAAAAAACACCCGCAGAAATCTGCGGGTGTTTTGCTTTAGATCTTTCCAACCAAATCCATTCCTGGCTCCAAAGTATCGTCTCCTGGCTCCCATGAGGCAGGACATACCTGTCCATGATTGCTCTCAACAAACTGGGCAGCTTGAAGCTTGCGATAGGTTTCTCTCGCAGAGCGTCCAATACTGTTGTCGTTAATCTCCATGGAGCGAAGCGTTCCAGACGGATCAATGATGAAAGTACCGCGTAGTGCGAGTCCCTCGTCTGGCACAAACGGAAGATCTCCTCCTTCAACAAGCACACCGAAAGCGTCAGCAATCTTTCCGGATGGGTCTGCACCCATAGGGAACTCAATCTTCTTAATTGCTTCTGATGTGTCGTGCCATGCTTTATGCACGAATACCGTATCTGTTGAGAACGATACAACGTCTGCATTAATCTTCTGAAGTTTTGGATAGAGAAGAGCCATCTCTTCAAGTTCTGTTGGGCACACAAACGTGAAGTCTGCAGGATAGAACATGACGATAAGCCACTTTCCTCTGAAGTCTGAGAACTTCATAGTTTGCGTATCGTTCTTGTAGAAAGACTCAAACTCGTAGTCTGGAACAGTCTCTCCTACGCGCACACTTGATTGATACTCCCTAAACGGGTCATGGAAGTCACCACAGTATTCACAATAATTGCTCTTTTGTTCTTTAGCCATACTTAATCTTTTCGTTACGTTTCAGTAATGATACCATCCGGCTACATACTGTGACCACTGACCCCCCTCCGCTTATTGGCGTAATCGGCCCTACTGCCTCAGGCAAGTCTGCGCGAGCCATTGAACTTGCCCAGGAACTTGATGGCGAAGTTATCTCTGTTGATTCTCGCCAGGTGTATAAAATGCTTGACATTGGAACGGAAAAGATTTCTGTTGAGGAGATGCAGGGTATTCCCCATCATCTTATTGATGTTCTAGATCCAAAGGAAATATATAGCGCAGGAGACTTTGTTAGAGACGCCGAAAGACTTATTGCTGACATGCGGGCCCGAGGCAAACAACCCATTCTTGCAGGCGGAACTCACTTTTACTTTGATGCCCTTTTGTACGGACTTCCAGAAGGCACCCCAAAGAATGAAGTGCTTCGTGCAGAACTTGAAATGCGTTCAGCGGAAGAACTTATGGAAGAGGTTGAAAAACTAGACCCACGCAGAGCAAGCAGACTAGATCCAAACAACAAACGCCGCATTATTCGCGCGCTTGAAATTATTCATGACCGAGGCACCGTTCCAGAGCGAGAGCGTACAGAACCTGCGTATGAAATTGACTGGGAAGTCTGCAATCCAGAGCGCGACGTGCTCCGCGAGCGTATCGTATCAAGGCTTGAGTCTGCGTTTGCTCGTGGACTTGTTGACGAAGTCCGCACAGTTCGTGCCTATGTTGGAGACGACAGACTGAACGAGCTTGGGCTTGAATACAAGGTTATCGGAGAGTACTTGCGTGACGAGAGGAGCGAAGCATCTTTACTTCCCCATCTCTCTTCCAGACTTTGGCACTACGCACGTCACCAAAAGAGCTGGCTTCGCTCGCTCACTACCTAAGCGGACTGCACACGCCTTGCGTTACATTGATGTCCCAGTGGTCTGGGTTGCTTTCGTGCATATACACATTCCCGCAACGGTCTGCATACCTTGGGTAGCCCTGACTTGTTGCTCCTAGAGAGCGTAGTCCCTGAAGATACGTATTGATAGTGGTTCCCGTGCGTATATCGATCTTGTATCCATTACTGTGTCCTGAAGAGTGTCCCGTCTCAGTTCCTCCTGTAACAACGATGTCGCAGCCACAACTCTCCTTCAGAGCAACAACCTGCTTCATAGTGCTCTCATGCATACCGTCCAAAGATGTACATCTTGGATTAGTTTTGTCTGAACAGTTGCCGCTAGAAGAAACACTAATACCAGCAGCTTGTAGAATTGCTGCAGCTTGTGCGTGCGTCAGACTTCCAGGAGTGCCCGTACCACCTCCCCCTGTGCCTCCACCGCCTCCTCCTCCAGGAACTGTATTAATAGTTCCCCCAAAGAGTGGTTGTGTATCCTTCTTTTGGATACAGTCTTCGCCTGTTCCCGTTAGGATTGTGTTCCAGGGACCAAATTGACCTCCGTAGAGCGTCTTCATTACAAAGTCCACAATGAGCCAGGCAGAAAGAACAATCATGATGCCTACAGCTGCATTGATGAGCATTTTGTTTGCAGTACTCCTACTCTCTGGATTTGCAGAAGAGAAGATGTAGAGCGCTCCTCCCCACGCAATTATGATTGTTGCGAAGATGATGGAGAACGAAATCATGATATTCATGACGTTCTGAATGAGCTGCATAACGCCTCCAAATCCACATGGACACGCATTACAAATCTCAGGAACAATAGGACCAAAGAATGATGCTTGAGCTGCGAATGCCGAAAGCGGTGTAGTTGCAAAAATTAGAAGCAGGAGCGGAAGGAAGAAATATTTCATGTACTAGGGAAGTTTAACCGATTGCGGACAGGCACTGAAGCCCACAGTTCCGTCTGCAAAGCGATCATTAATCCAGTATGGAATACCAACATATGCGTTTAAAAGACAGAGTTCTTCTCTTGAAACTCCGAGGCGCTCTATTAAGAAGGTCTCAGCAGCGAGACGAGACTCGTTGAGGGGCTCTTTAAGGAGAATAACTGTGAAGAATTGCTTCTGTTGATCGAATGAAATTGAGAAGCGCTCGCTATCAGCTCCTTGTGGGCAGGTTCCGTCTGCAAGACAGTATCCGATGTCTCCAGCAAGCACATAGTTTCCAGGGTTAACGGGGTCTGCCACAGTCTCTCCGTTATGCAAGAAATCATTAACTACGAGCTCCCCTTCTGAACTTGAAATACTTGTTGTTTCGGTTGTATCAAATCCAGAAGGAAACAGTCCTCCTGTTGGAATAAGTTGATCATCACCAGGGTTTTCTGTGCTCTTGCTTCCAGTTAGAAGTACAAAGGCTACGGCAAGCACAATAGCTACAGCAAGGGCGAGGAGTATTGATGCGATGATAATTAGAGTACGGTTTTTCATATAGCTATATTACCTTCCTGAGAATTTAGCGACACATGCCTTCTGCGCGTAACTGCGCGGGTCTGCAGTCCAATCACTAAAACTTGGTCGCTCTTTCAAAAGACACGCGGCGGCAGCAACGTTACAAGTTATATTCGCAGCAGCAGCTCGACACACTCGCGCAAGCTCTTCTTTGCCAGCCTTAACTCGTCCTCCACTAAACGCCTGCGAGCAGTTTAGGTTTCCTGTTCCCGTCCACCCGGCGCGCTTAGCTGCTGCCGTACAGACTGGAATATTTAGACTGTGACAAGTGTCGCTGTACCCCATCACAATTTGAAACATACCGTGCGCTGTTGTTGGTCTTCCATCAACAGTTCTAGCTCCAGATATGTTTGTTCCGCAAGAACTTTCTGGTTTTGCAATACAAGAAAGCGTGTTTGCTTGTTCTTGAGTTATTGGATATCCGCCAGCAGCGGCTTCTGAAAAGATTGTTGAAGGAGAACAACTCCCTGTTCCCACCGATGCAGGCCCTCCTGCGTGCCCTCCGCCACTCCCAGGGATTTGAGTTATTCCTGTAGCAAGTCCTGGAGGTGCTTCGTCTGGAGCCGTGATGCAATAGTCTCCTCCAATAAGAATGGTGTTCCAAGGACCAAAGCCTGAAGTCTCTCCGTCATAGAGTGTCTTCATAACGAAGTCCACAATAATCCAGCCTGAGAGCATAATCAGGAATCCTATAACAGCATTCGTGAGCATTTGCTTTGCCTTTGAATGATTCTCAGGGTTGGTTGCTGTAAGTATCCAGAGGACTCCCGAGAACATAATCACAAGCACAAAGACAATAATGCCGAGAGACACCATACCGTTCATGACGTTCTGAATGAGCTGCAGTGTACCCGCAAAGCCCAAAGGGGAGCCTGGAAGGCAGGTTGGGTCTAGTTCTGACGCATCAGGTACGAGGTGCCAATTAGGATCAAGCAGAGGCAGACTCGCTGCGTGCGCAGATGCGGGGAGCGAACCCAGGAGGAGTATAGAAAGAAGCACGGGGGCCCAGAGCCTGTTCATATACGTATTGTATAGCAAGGCTTGTACGTCCCGCTTCTTTTCCCACACCCTATAGTCTGGTATCGTGTCAAACGAAGGGCCTATAGTTTAATGGTAGAACGTCGGTCTCCAAAACCGTCGGCCGAGGTTCGATTCCTCGTGGGCCCGCTACATTCGTAAGTCATTGCGATAAAGAAAAGCCGCCCTGCTAAATAAGCAAGACGGTGTGTTTGTTTGTGTTCGGTTCAGGCCGCTTCTCTCTTCTGGGCTTCGCTCAGAATGTGCCGTATTTCAGCCATAAGCCGATCAGGATACGGTTCGCCCGTCTGCTTGTTGCAGTGATCCTCAACAGCGGCCATGAGAAGGCACTTCGTCGGCGTTGAATCCGCGAGCTCCAGTGCGCGCGCCTCGGTGATGCCCCGCTCGACAATTTCATGCTCGTCCTGAGACGAGAACCACTTGTCGAATGCCTCGCTCGATGTGAACTGTGTCCAGGTAATGACTCCCACATACGCGCCCGCTTTGGCTTTATAGCGGAGCGCTACAACGTAGCCCATGGTCCTCTCCTTCTATTATGGGTGTTGATGGACTATGCCCTACAGACTATTGCATGTCAAAAATAACAGTGTGCTGGCAACTAAGTTCAAATACGGTATGGTATTTCTGTATTCCTTAGAAATGGAGAAGAACATGACTTCTCTATGGGAAGTTAGATGCGAATTCAGCAACGTGTTCATGCTAGCGCACGGCACCGAATGTACCTTGGAGATTCGCGCGGAAAGCGAGCCTGAAGCGATAAACAAGGCTCAATTGAAGATGTGCGAGGGGCTCGGCATCTCCACGATCATGCACCGAGCAGTTAAGGTTCTGAGCCTCAAGCAACTTATATAATACCCGTCTAAGTGATGGGTATTTCCATTATAGAAAAACCGCCCTTTGGGGCGGCTTTCTCTACTTCTTAACTTCCTTGTAGATTTCGCGAGTGCGAGTGTTTGGATCAAACTTCTTAAGTTCAATCTTACGCTCTACTTTCTTCTTATTCTTGCGAGAGCGGCGGACGTGTCCTGACGCTGAGCGCAATATGATGAGGCGATCCTGTGACATAGATAGGAGGACTATAGCAGTAGACGTGCTCCTATGCAACGGCCTTAGCCTTGGCCGTAACCCGCTTTCGCTTTGGGGCCTTTGAAACCTCAAAAGATGGCTCTCCGTTCTTAAGGGTCACGGAAACAGCTCCTCCTTCCATAATCCCTTTGCCAACCATAATAGTGGCTATAGGAGTCAGAATATGGTCCTGAATGGCACGCTTGAGAGGTCTTGCGCCGTACTGAGGGTTATACCCCTTCTCAGCAAGCCAAGAGCGCACATCGGGAGCAATTGAAAGCGTAATGCGCTTTCCTGAGAGTCGCTCTACAATTTCGGCAACCTGGTTCTCGATAATCTGAGCAAGGGTGTCCTTTCCAAGCACATCAAACATGACAATGTCGTCGAGACGATTGAGGAACTCAGGGCGGAAGTGATTCTTCAGAGCTCCCATGACCTTCTCTTTAACCTGCTCATACTGTGCCTTGTCGTCCTCGCCATCAATGTTGAATCCAATATTTGCCATGCGATCAATGTACTCAGCACCAATGTTTGAAGTGAGTACGATGATGGTGTTCTTGAAGTTCACCTTGCGACCCTTTCCGTCTGTTAGGTGTCCTGAATCAAGTACCTGAAGCAGAATGTTAAACACCTCAGGGTGCGCCTTTTCAATCTCGTCAAAGAGCACAACAGCATACGGACGATGGCGAATACGCTCAGTAAGTGATCCTGCCTCTTCGTACCCTACGTAGCCTGGGGGTGCGCCTATAAGCTTTGCTATGGAGTGCTTCTCCATAAACTCACTCATATCAACGCGCACGAGTGATTCCTTGTCGTTAAACATGAACTCAGCAAGCTTGCGTGAAAGTTCTGTCTTTCCAACTCCCGTAGGACCAAGGAACAGGAACGATCCGATAGGACGGTGCGGATCAGCAATACCCACACGAGAGCGCTTCACAGCGTCTGAAATAATCTTAACGGCATTGTCTTGCCCAATAACAGCAGCCTTAAGCGCCTCCTCCATGCGCCCAAGCTTTGCAGCCTCCTCCTCAAGCATCTTGGAGACAGGAATACCCGTCCAGCGAGCAACTACTCCTGCAATCTCCTGCTCAGTTACCTCTTCATGCAGAATACGGCGAGACTTCTGGAGTGTCTTTAGTCTCTTTGATTTTGTCTCAAGCTCTTTCTCGAGCACTGGAATGCGGCCATACCTAATCTCTGCAG
>JAHJZL010000041.1 GCA_018826405.1 Patescibacteria group bacterium | reverse complement strand
TATGCACTTCAGCAGCAGATCGCAGACAGCATCGTGCAACAACGCAGACGCTTGCTTCCCAATGAGCTGTCATTTCTGAGAGCTCACCTAGATCTCTCCAAGAAGGAGTTCGGCTCGCTTTTTGGAGTTACGAAAACTGAAATGACTCAATGGGAGTCAGGTGCTTCTTCTCCGAAGATCTCCCACGAAGCTGGTCTTCGTCGCTACATCTATACCTCACGTTTCAGACAACCACCTGACAATCAGGATTTGCTGAGTATGGATTTAAGGGTTGAGAATCCAGAAGATCTGTACTATGTCTTTGACGTTTCCGAGCCACCGAACTACAAGCTAATCAGGGCCCCTACCGTATAGGTATGGGTCTTTTTATAACAAAGCCCGCTCATCTCTGAGCGGGCTTTGTTATACGACGCTGTGTTGCTTACGCAGCAGGCTCTTCTGCAAGACGCTCAACCTCAAGGGCTCGCATCTGCGCTGCTCGCTTTGTCTGCATGGCGTCAATAGCCGCGTGCTTCTTAGAGCCATTGAATCCAGTTCCTGCTGGAATAAGGCGTCCAAGAATAACGTTCTCCTTAAGACCGCGAAGCGTATCAACTGATCCCTTAAGAGATGCGTTGATAAGAATCTTCGTAGTCTGCTCAAAGGAAGCTGCTGAAAGGAATGAACGACGAGAAAGTGCAGACTCCTTAATACCGAGCACCATCTCGCGTGCCTTCGGTGCAATCTTGCCTTCTTCCTCCATGTCCTTAACTTCCTCCTCAAACTCCCACTGCTCAACTACGTCGCCAACAGAATAATCAGAATCTCCTGTCTCAGTAATCTTTGCGCGTGAGAACATCTGCTTAACGATAACTTCCAAGTGCTTGCGGGATACAGATGCTCCCTGAAGCTCATAGATCTTGCTTGTCTCTGCAATGATGTACTCCTGTACAGTTGCGCGACCAGCACGATCAAAGAGGTCATCAAGATCAGCAGATCCGTCAGAAAGGAATTGTCCCTTCACCACAGTCTGACCTTCCTTAACGAGTGCCTGACGAGGATAGGTAAGTACGTATTCAGTATTTGAACCGTCCTTCTTTCCTTGTCCTGCCTCTGGAGTTACCACAACAACCTTGTCTCTGCCCTGCTCGCGGATCTCCGCGATCAAGCCATCAAACTTAGAGATTGCAGCTGCGTTCTTTGGAGAGCGCTTCTCAAACACCTCCTCAATACGAGGAAGACCTGAGGTAATGTCTCCACCAACAGAAGCTGTTCCTCCAGCGTGGAAGGTACGCATAGTGAGCTGTGTACCCGGTTCTCCAATCGCCTGTGCGGCAATCGTTCCAACTGCCTCTCCAAGATCAACTGGGAGCTGCGTTGAGAGATCCATTCCGTAACACGCACCACAGATACCGTATCGTGTCTCACAAGACATAGGGGAGCGAACAGATACACTTGCAACAGACTCGTCTGCTGAAATTGCTTCTGCGTCCTTAGCTGAAAGATACGTTCCCTTCTTGAATCCTGCTGACTCAAGAGCAAGGGTGCGTCCGCGAATCGCCTCAGCGAAATCAATCTTGATTCCTGATGCTGATATACGATTGATCGCAACACCACGCTTCGTACCACAATCCTTTTCAGTAATGATTGAGTCCTGTGCAACATCGAAGAGACGGCGAGTAAGGTACCCAGCACGCGCTGTTCCAAGCGCAGTATCCGTAAGACCCTTACGTGCACCGTGCGTAGACATGAAGTACTCAACTGGGTTAAGTCCCTCTGTCATTGAAGACACAATCGGCACCTCAATAGTCTCTCCGGCAGTGTTCTGGATAAGACCCTTCATACCAGCCATCTGAGTAAGGTTTCCGATAGAACCACGAGCGCCAGAGCGCACCATGTCATGCACAGATCCTGTTGGATCAAGCGCGTCCTCAACGAGCTTCTCAACTTCAGTCTTAGCTCCGTGCCAGACTTCAATAACCATACGGCGCTTCTCTTCCTGAGAAAGAAGTCCATCCTGGAAATCGCTCTCAATGCGCTCAACCTTAGTTCGAGCTGCAGTTACTACTGCTCCCTTTCCTTCAGGAACAGACACGTCATCAAGAGACCATGAGACACCAGACTTAGTGGCGTACTCAAAGCCGAAGCGCTTAACTTTGTTCACAATTCCAGGAACTGCATCAATGCCGTACTTATCAATACAGTCATTCATGATGCCTGTAATAACCTTCTTGCTGATCGCGTCATTTACATACGGATAATCAGCTGGAAGCACGGTGTTGAACAAGAGACGTCCTACAGTTGTCTCGAAGATGCCGTCGCCCATAACTGCGTACTTCGCCTTTCCTGCAACAGGAAGCACGTTAATCACCGCACGAAGATCAATTGCTCCGTACTCATGCGCAAGAATCGCTGCGTTTGGAGACTGGAAGTATGTTCCTTCTCCCTTCGAGCCTGGCATAGCTTTTGTAAGCCAGTACGTTCCAAGCACGATATCAAGCGGCTTCTGCGTCATAACAATCATTTCACCAGAACCTGGCTTCAGAATGTTCTTGTTTGCAGACATAACGTTTGCAGCCTCCCACTGCGCCTCTTCTGAAAGCGGTACGTGAATGGCCATCTGATCTCCGTCGAAGTCTGCGTTGAAGGCAGGACATACGAGTGGGTGCAACTGAATCGCATCACCTTCAATAAGGCGAGGGCGGAATGCCTGAATACCCTGACGGTGCAGTGTTGGAGCGCGGTTAAGCAACACGTGCTTGCCCTGAATTGCCTCTTCAAGAATCTCCCATACTTCAGCTACTCCGTCTTCAATAAGGCGGCCTGCGCCACGGATGTTGAAGGCGAGCTCACGCTGCAAGAGTCCTGCAATAACGAATGGGCGGAAGAGCTCAAGAGCCATGTGCTTTGGAAGACCACACTCATCAAGCTCCAAATCAGGACCAACCACAATTACTGAGCGACCTGAGTAGTCCACACGCTTTCCGAGCAAGTTCTGTCGGAAGTATCCCTGCTTACCCTTTAAGTAATCAGCAAGTGACTTAAGCGGGCGACGCTGTGAAGGAGTAAGTGCTCCTCCTGATGCTCCTCCCTTGCGGATTGAGTTATCAAGCAATGCATCAACAGCCTCCTGAAGAATACGCTTCTCGTTGCGGAGAATAACCTCAGGTGCGTGAATATCTAGCAACTTCTTAAGACGGTTGTTGCGGTTGATAACACGGCGGTAGAGATCGTTAACGTCTGACGTTGCATGACGTCCACCCTCAAGAGCCACCATCGGACGAAGTGCCGGTGGGATAACTGGAATCTTAGTGAGGAACATCCACTCAGGACGAACCTTAGCCGCAAGCATTGATGAGATGAGAGAGATGCGTTTTGCAAGCTTCTCGCGCTCAGCTGCTGCTGCCTTTGGATAGCGTTCTTCAAGTGTTGTCTTAAGGTCTTCAAGCTTAAGTGTACGGAAGATATCGTAGATAGCCTCAGCACCAATCTTTGCTTCAAAGAGAGTTCCGTAACGAACTGAGAAGCGGTGGTACTGAATCTCATCAAATACCTTTCCAACCACAACGCTTTCAATCTCGTTCTTCGCAACAGTCATCTTCTCCTTAAGTGTGTCGCGCTCCTGATCTGTAGCTGCTGCCTTGTGCTTAGTCTTGTACTCGTTCTCAAGTTCAGCAAGGATGCGCTTCTTCACGTCTTCAGCGACCTTCGTCACAATGTATCCAGCGAAGTACACAACCTTCTCCAGGTCTGCAGAAGGGATACCGAGGATAAGTGCCATGCGGCTTGGCATGGAGCGCAGGAACCAAATGTGCGCTACAGGCGTAACGAGCTCAATGTGGCCCATGCGCTCACGACGCACAATTGAACGGGTGATTTCAACACCACATTTGTCACAGACAATACCTTTGTATCGGATGCCTTTGTACTTTCCGCAGTAACACTCGTAATCACGCTCAGGACCAAAGATCTTTTCATCAAAGAGTCCGTGCTTTTCAGAGCGCTGTGTGCGGTAGTTAATAGTTTCTGGTTTCGTGATTTCTCCACGAGACCAAGAGAGGATGCGCTCAGGTGAGGCGAGCGATAGACGAAGTGCGTTCCAGTCTAGGGAACGAGGCGCCATCGGACGCTTTCCGGAGGAATTCATGGGAGTTGCCATAGTAGTTCTAGGGTTAGGCGTCCGAACGGCCTTCCATTGGCTCTATATCAAGAGCCAGACCGCGGATCTGATTAGTAAGTACTGCGAACGATGCAGGAGTTCCTGCGTGTGATACAGGTTCACCCTTCACGATGGCATCGAAGGTCGCAGAGCGTCCCTGGATATCATCTGACTTAATGGTGAGCATCTCACGGAGCGTGTAGGCAGCTCCGTATCCAAGGAGTGCCCATACTTCCATTTCTCCAAAGCGCTGTCCTCCGTTCTGTGCCTTTCCTCCAAGCGGCTGCTGGGTGATAAGGCTGTACGGACCGATTGAACGCATGTGGATCTTGTCTTCCACCATGTGGTGCAGCTTGAGCACATACATGTAGCCCACTGATATTGTCTGCGCGAATGCCTCTCCAGTGCGGCCATCAAAGAGCTGCATCTTTCCAGAGCGGTCAAATCCTGCTGCCTCAAGTTCATCACGAATCTCGTCTGCAGTAGCTCCAGCAAATGGAGGTACGATTGCCTGGTAGTTGAGCGTGTGTGCTGCAAGTCCCAAGTGAAGCTCGAGAATCTGTCCGAGGTTCATACGTGATGGCACACCAAGCGGGGTCAGAATGATATCCACTGGGTTTCCATCCTTGTCGTATGGCATGTCCTCAACTGGAAGCACGCGAGAGATAACTCCCTTGTTTCCGTGACGACCTGCGAGCTTGTCTCCCACAGATACGTTACGTACCTGCGCTACGGTTACGACAATCTTCTTAATGATGCCGCTCTCGAGCTGGTCTCCATTCTCGCGGCTAAAGACACGAACGCCGATAACACGGCCACGCTTTCCTCCTTCCATGCGAAGTGAGGTGTCCTTAACATCTTTCGCCTTGTCTCCGAAGATAGAACGAAGAAGTCGCTCTTCAGGGGTAAGCTGCGTCTCTCCCTTAGGAGTTACCTTTCCAACGAGGATGTCTCCAGGGCGAACCTCAGCACCAATGCGCACAACACCTTCCTCGTCGAGGTTCTTCAAACGAAGTTCTCCAACGTTAGGAATGTCATGTGTAGTTACTTCAGCGCCAAGCTTTGTATCGCGCACAGCACACTCAAAGTCCTCAATGTGAACGGTAGTGAACTTAGACTCTTCAACGAGCCGCTCAGACACGATAATCGCGTCCTCGTAGTTAGCACCGCTCCAGCTCATGAACGCAACACGTACGTTCTGTCCAAGTGCCATCTGGCCCTGGTCTGAAGATGATGCATCTCCAATCACATCTCCCTTCTTAACCTTGTCTCCTGTCTTTACGATAGGGCGCTGCATGAATGCAGAGTTCTGGTTAGTCTGAGTGAGGCCTTGGAGCTTGTACTCATGATCTTTTCCGCTGGTAGGCGTAATTACGATGCGACGAGCGTCAGCATAAGAAACAGTTCCTGCTTCCTGCGCAATAATAAGTCGGCCTGTGTTACGCGCTGCATGTCCCTCAATACCTGTTGCAACAACTGGTGCTTCTGGAATAAGTACTGGAGTTGCCTGCTTCTGCATGTTTGAACCCATGAGTGCGCGGTTCGCATCGTCATGGTCAACGAATGGGATCATCGCAGTGGCTGCTGAGAACATCTGGTACGTAGATGCATCGATGTAATCAATTTCCTCGCGGTGAACCACAGCTGGCTCTCCTCCTCTACGAGCCTCAATGGTGTCAGGAACAATACGTCCCTTAGCGTCAACAGGTGTAGCTGCGTGTGCAATAACATGTGACTCCTCATCAAGAGCGTTGAGGTATTCAATCTCTTCAGTAACCATTCCCTTTGTTACCTTTGCGTACGGAGTTTCAATAACACCGAACTCATTTGTGCGCGCATGAAGTGCAAGACGCAAGATAAGACCAATGTTCGCTCCTTCAGGAGTGTGGATTGGGCAGAGGCGTCCGTAGTGTGATGGGTGCACGTCGCGAACCTCAAAGCCTGCACGCTCTCGCGTAAGACCTCCCGGTCCAAGAGCAGAAAGTGTTCTCATGTTCTCAAGCTCAGCAAGAATGTTCTGCTGATCCATGAACTGAGAAAGTTGGTTGGCAGTGAAGAACTCACGCACTGACGCTGAAAGCGGGCGTGGGTTAACAAATGCCATTGGAAGTGATGTCTCAGATTCAATCGTAGACATGCGGTCCTGGATGTTTCGCTTCATGCGAGACATACCGACGCGCATACGTGCCTGGAGCAATTCTCCAACGAAACGAACACGGCGGAATCCGAGGTGATCAATATCATCAGGAACTGCATTAGGGTCCTGGTTGAGGCGAGCAATTTCTCCAACAATGCGGAGAAGATCGTCTAGCGTAAGAGAACGCTGTTCGAGGGATTTCTTATCAGTAGGAAGAGAGAATCGAGCATTCAAGCGGTGACGTCCAACCTTTGAGAGATCATAGCGATCTGCAGCAAAGAGTGCGTTCACGTACTGCTTTGCGTTATCTGGAGTCGCCAAATCACCGTCGCGCATGCGGCGGTGTATTTCAACATATGCATCCTCTACCGTTGCAGTTGTGTCGTGTGCAAGTGTTGCCGTAAGGGCATTCGTTGCAACTTCGTCACCAATGAACTTCTTGAGAATGTCCTCGCGAGTTCCTGCTCCAAACACGCTGAGCAAGTGTGTTACAGGGAATTTGCGCTTGCGATCGATCTTAACGAAGATAGCTCCATCAGAATCTGATTCAATCTCAATCCATACACCACGTGCAGGAATAAGTTTTGCACCGAAGAAGTTCCTTCCCTTAGTTTCCTCTGCAATGAAGAATGCACCGAATGATCGGGCAAGCTGAGGCACAATCGCGCGCTCAACTCCAGACACGATAAAACTTCCGTGCGGAGTCATCATTGGAATATCAGAGAGGAAAATCTCCTGAGTCTTCTCAGAACCAAAGGTCTTGTTTACGAGTGTGACTGATGCCTTAAGCGGAGCCTCGTAGGTGCGCATGTTGTCACGCGCCTCCTCTTCAGTTCCCTTAGGGTCACCCACCTCAAATCCGTCGAAACGGAGTTCAAACTTCTTACCTGAATAATCTTGTACTGGGGAGAACTCTTTAAAGAGCTCCTTGATACCGTCGGCCAAAAGCCAATTGAAAGATTCCCGCTGGTGGCCTACCAGGTCAGGAAACTCAACACGCGGTGCGCGGTATGCGCCGAATGTTTTTGGCACGAGCTTTTTTTGCTGCATGTCAGGTCTGTATTATTCGTGGCCCCAAACGCCAAACGGGCTCATGTATGCATGAGCCGCGTCCCTCGTTATGGAGACGCTGTTTTTAAAATCGCACTTGGTTTTCTCTTCCCCCTATCCCCCGTTACTCAATCTCGTTCCCTAAATATAGCGTGAAGAGCGGGATATGGTCAAGGTACCTGGGGAAAAGGAAAAAGCGACCCTCCGAAGAGAGCCGCTTGGGTTGCCTGTAGGGGCGAAGATCAGCTGACGATGTCCAGGGCCTGGGCCGGTTGAGGCTGGGACTGGGCATCGTAGCCAGCGAACCTTTTGGATTCCAAAATGGCCACGGCTACGACTGCAGAAGCGACCAGCAAGAAGCCAGTCAGAAGCAGAAGCTGCCATCCCAGGTATGGAATTGAAGTGACGGACGATGCCGCCAGAAACAATCCGAACGCCGCCGGAAACAGGGCCTTTTCCTGACCCGGTCCGTAGTCCGTGGAAAGCCGGTGTCTCCGCACGAAGCGTGAGACGACCCACACGGAAATGAGCAGCCCAGCGAAAGTCCACCAACTCGGCCATATCGTTGCGACCGAGGCCACGAAGACCAGACCCCAGTGCGACATGAGCCACATGGAGTCCAGACGCTCGTTAGCGCCGCGAACCGTGAGGAGCCGGAGAGTACACTCCAGCAAACCACAGATCGCCGCGACTGCGATGATCACTCCTGCGACCAGACTGACGATCTCGGGCTCCAGGAGCCAGAAGGCTCCCAAAAATTGGCCGAAGATGCTGACGCTGATGATCGTGCCGCCGACAGCGTACATAGTCTTCAGGTATTTCCCGAAGTCCGAGAACGGGATTCTATTCTTCATGTTTGTTCCCCCAGAACAAGTTTTGACACCCTGACACAACGCCAGGTTCCCTGCTAGTATGACAACATATAGGCATATTGTCAAATGAAAAAGGACGGTGGTGCCGTCCTTTAGGTATAGCCGCTTGGGCCCTCTGGTCTCCCGAGATCGTCCCGGGGGATTTGCACAGGGCCCGTTTTCATCTGCCCCCTGAGGGTGAGCGAGTATTCCAGGTTTCCAGAAATACGCTCGCGACAGGAGACCCACGTCTTGCGACTGAAATGTTGCAAGGCAAATTCCACAGAAGACTCGACTGGTGTCTCAAACACATCGGCTACGGCTGGAAGTAACCTTCTGAAAAACGAGACAGGCTTGTGGATCCGCTTCAGATAGCGCTGCATTCGCACCGCTTCCTGAATTTCCGAGACGCTGCTCCAGGATCTCCCAGAGAGCGCGTCATACACTTCGTCAAATAAGGACATGGCGCCCCCCTTTCCGAGCCGATTAAACTACAAAAAGTATATATTGGCTACTTTTTCTTCTTGGAGCGAAACTCATCTATCTTCGCATGATTCCCTGTCTGCAATACCTTAGGGACACGATAGTTCTTCCCTTCCCACTCAATGTTCTCTGGACGAGTATAGACAGCCGGCGAAGCAACACGTCTTTCTTCAACTGATTCGTCTTTGCCGAGCACTCCGGGAAGTCTCCTCGTTATTGCATCAACCATAGCAAGCGCAGGCACCTCACCACCCGTATACACTGCTTCCCCTACTGCGAAAGTCTTAACAGGTGCCATGGTCTTAAGCATCTTGAGTGCGCGATCATCAATGCCTTCATAACGCCCACACACAAACGCAACTTCGTCGTATGTACTTAGCTGATCCGCATCCTTGTTTGTAAATTGTTTTCCAGAGGGACTAAACCACACAACAAGCTTTGTTCCTTTTCGTCTACCAAATGCTTTCTTAACTGCCTTAACAACAGGCAGTGCGGTCATAACCATACCGGGACCTCCTCCATACGGACGCTCGTCTACCTTCCCCCATTTGTTCGTTACAAAATCTCTTGGGCTTTGATAGGAAACAGCTATTTTCTTATTAGTCCTGGCACGCCCCAAAATTGATACGGAAAGATACGCATCACAAGCTTCAGGAAATAGAGTTATAAGATGGAATTTCAGCATAGAGCCAAAAAGCGGCAGAAGCCGCTTTAGTTTATACCTTCAAGTACGTCCTCAAGAGACTTTGAATCTTCTTGGAAACGCTTTCCTCCTGAAGGCTCGTTAATCTTTAAGTTCACTCGTGCGTTATGCTTCATGCCAACGACTCTCAAGAGAGTGCGGATTGCTTTTGCAATGTTGCCGTCTTTTCCGATGATCTTACCCATGTCTTCCGGTGCAACCGTGAGCATAAGGAGAACTCCCATCTCATCAACAGAGCGCGTAATAACTACAGCCTCTTGGTTATCAACCAGAGCCTTAACAGTAAAGTCTAGAAATGCGTGATCTTGTTCCATGAAATCAAATCGTTACAGAAAGTCGGAATATACGGAATGGTAATCGGTGAAAGCGTCGGGGACGCTTGCCTCGCCTTATGCAGCAGCCTCTTCCTCCTTTGGTGCCTCCTCTTCAGCTGGCGCTGCCTCTTCGGCAACTTCCTCTGCAGGTGCCTCCTCAACAGTAGGAGCTTCTGCAGCTTCAGCTGCTTTTGCGGCCTCAGCCTGTGCGGCCTCTTCAGCAGCGGCCTTTGCAGCAGCTTCTGCTTCAGCCTTCTTGGCTACGTTCTTCTCAAGGTTCTTCTTTGAGATAACTGCCTTCTTCTCTCCTGTAAGAACACCGTTCTTAATAAGAAGGTTCTTAAGGGATGGGGATACCTGAGCACCCTTGGCAATCCATTCCTGGATGCGCTCTGCCTTGTAGGTAATTTGCTTAGTCTTTGGGCTATAGGTCCCTACAAGATCAACGTACTTTCCGGCCTTAGGGCCAGCAGTCTTTTCAAGGACTGCCATACGGAAAGCCGCGTCGTTCTTACGACCAATGCGCTGGAATCGGATCATCAACATATGTAGCGGCAACAGTACCAAAGGAATGCCAGGACGTCAAAGAATTCCTGGCTCACTCACTCCCCTGCATAGCATAAACATCCTAATCTGCTACAGTTCAGAGAACATGCCGATACAAAAAGACACTATCTACGAGGGCCCTATTACCATTATAAAGACCGGAAAAGGCTTCTTTTCATACGACCCAGAGGAGGAGGACCTGTTTATTCCTGGAGAGAACTTAGGGGGCGCCTTCCCTGGCGACACCGTAAAGGTTCAATTTACTGACTACGAGCTAGACCGCCGCACCGGAAAGAAGCGTCCTTCTGGACGCGTAGTTGAGGTTACTGAACGCAATCGCGAAACATTCGTTGGGAAGCTTGTGGAGAACAAAGAGGAGAACCTCACCATGCTCGCTCCTGACTGGAAGAAGATGTATGTGCCTTTTGTAGTGAAAGGAGAATCTCTTCCTATTGGACAGAAAGTTGTTATCCGCTTTAAGGGATGGAATAAGCATCAGCCCTACCCTTGGGGAGAGCTTGAGGAGATTATCGGCCCTGCTGGAGAACACGAGACTGAGATGCGCGCACTCGCACTCTCTCAGGGATTCCGTTCAGACTTCCCGCCCGGTGTACAAAAGGAAGCTCAGTACCTAGAGGAGCACGGCCGCCAGATGCTTAAAGACGGAGCAGACGAAGGTATCGCTGCGGGAACTCGCAAAGATTTCCGTGGAGTTACTACGTTCACCATTGACCCTTTTGACGCAAAGGACTTTGACGACGCCCTCTCTGTACGCACGCTTCCAAACGGAAACGTAGAAGTTGGAGTACACATTGCAGACGTCTCACACTTCGTGCGTCCCGGTACTTCCATAGATCAGGAGGCACGGAAGCGCGCCACTTCGGTCTATCTCGTTGACCGAACTATTCCGATGCTTCCCCACATCCTTTCAACGGATCTCTGTTCCCTAAATCCAAACGAAGACCGTCTTGCTATGTCTGCAGTATTTGAGCTTGATGCAGATGCGGGAGTACTTTCCAGTTGGTTTGGCCCAACCGTTATCCATTCAGACAAGCGCTTCACGTATGAAGACGCGCAGGCAGTGCTTGATGAACAGTCTGGAGAGTTTCTTGAAGAGCTCAACACCCTCAAAACATACGCAGACAAGATTCGTGCTCGCAGAACAAAGAAAGGCGCAATTGCCTTTGATACTCCTGAGGTAAAGATCTTGCTTGATGAGACGGGCAAGCCTACAGAGATTGTTCTTAAAGAACGCAGGGCAACGAACCTGCTCATTGAGGACTTCATGCTTCTCGCAAACGAATCAGTTGCGGAGTTCCTTACCACTCAAATGAAGAAGGCACATATTACGGGAGGAACTATATACCGCATCCATGATTCTCCGGATGCAGATCGCATAGAGAATCTCGCGCAGTTCCTTAAGGTTATGGGATACAACCTTCCTGTATCAGCAGGCAAAGTTAAAGGGGACGATATGAACACCCTGCTTAAGGAAGTTGAGGGCAAGCCTGAGGAATACCTCATTAAGACGGCAACGCTGCGCTCTATGGCAAAGGCTGTGTACAGCACAAAAAACATCGGGCATTTTGGGCTTGCATTTGAGTTTTACACGCACTTCACTTCCCCAATTCGCCGCTACCCAGACCTCCTTATTCACCGACTCGCCAAGCACTACACTGTGCAGGCAGAATTTGGAAAGGGTGAGTATGCAGAACTAGACCAGCTTGCAACGCACGCTTCTGACAGAGAAGCAGCAGCAGTTGAAGCTGAGCGCGACTCCATAAAGATGAAGCAAGTTGAGTACATGAGCGAACATGTTGGAGAGGAGTTTGCAGCTGTTATCTCAGGAGTTTCTGATCGCGGTATCTTTGTTGAACTTACAGAGAGCCGTGCAGAGGGTATGATCCGTATTCGCGATCTTGGAAACGACTACTTCGTCTATGACGAAAAGAGATACCGCATTATGGGAGAGAAGACGCAGACGGTATACGCACTCGGAGATCCCATTCGCGTAAAACTAACGGCAGCCAGGCTTGCTGAAAGAGAACTGGACTTTGCACTCGTTGCATAAACAAAAGACCCGCGAATGTTCGCGGGTCTTTTGTTATATCTCCCCCCTCCCTCGCATTGCTTCTGTTATACGTTCAAGTGCAAGCGCGTACGAAGCTTCCCTCAACGAGACTCCGCGCTCTGCAGCAATACTCGCAACGGCGTGATACGCCTTTCGCATTGTTGTCTGCATGCCCTCTCGCACAATATCTGCACTCCAATAGTATCCTGAGCGGTTTTGTACCCATTCAAAATACGACACGGTAACTCCTCCAGCATTTGCGAGCACATCTGGAATAACAACAACTCCTCGTGCACAAAGTGATGCATCAGCTTCTGGAGTTATAGGTCCGTTCGCAACTTCAAGGATAATTCCCGCTTGAACACTCTCTGCATTCTCTTTAGTTATCTGCTCTTCAAGGGCCGCTGGCACAAGTACATCAGCTGCGGCAGAGAGCACGTCTTCAGAAGCTCCAATAGTTGCTCCTTCCATATGCGAGCCTGCATCAGGAATATGATTCCCTGCTTCTTTAAAAGCGAGCACCTTCTCTATATCAAGTCCCTCTGAGCTTGAGAGTGTTCCTTTGCTGTCTGCAATAGAGACAACACTCATGCCCATGGAATAGAGAAGGTGTGCCGCCTGTCCTCCTGCATTCCCTGCGCCTTGAATTGCTGCAGTTAACACATCAGCCTCAAGGTGTCGGTCTTCTAGAAGTGCCTTTAATACTTCAATGGAACCATCTGCTGTTGCCGTACCTCGTCCCAATGATCCCCCAAGAGAGATGGGCTTCCCCGTTATCATGGCTGGCTGGCTCTTCCCTGTTATGCGCTCGTACTCGTCGAGCATCACTCCCATTATTTCTGCATTGGTGTACACGTCAGGCGCGGGAATGTCCTGGTCTGGCCCTATGTAATCAGAGAACGCTTTTACATACTCGCGAGCGAGCAGGTGCAAATCCTTCTGCGACAACTTCTTCGGATCAACAGCAACGCCTCCCTTAGCGCCTCCCAGAGGAATTCCTACAACTGCACACTTAATTGCCATCATTGCAGCTAGCGCAGACACTTCGTCTTCGTCTGCCTCTGGATGGAATCGTATTCCTCCTTTGTACGGCCCACGCGCATTATTAAACTGCACACGGTATGCAGGAAATGTTTGTGTTCCTCCAGCTTCAAGCGGAATAGTTAATTCCGCACGGAGTACCCTGTTGGGTGTCATCAATTTGCTCTGCACATCATCAGAAAGCTCAAGGAGAGCGCTCGCCTTTGCTACATGTTGTTTGAAGTATTCAAATGCTGCCATAGGTATTTCGGGTTACTACTTAAAGCATACGCCTCTTACGAGAGGAGTCTATGTGGAGAAAATTACTTAGCAACTGCCTGTGCTTCTTCAAACTTAACTGAAAGAAGCTTTGAAATACCATCTGCCCCCATAGTTACGCCGTATAGAATGCTTGCGCGGCTCATAGTCTCTCTGTTGTGCGTAATAACAATAAGCTGAGACTTATGAGAAAGATTCTCAATCATATCTCCGTACCTGCGGCTATTAGCCTCATCAAGCGCAGCATCTGTCTCGTCCAGAATAAGGAACGGTGGAGGATTCACCTGGCTCATGGCAAAGATAAGCGCAATAGAAGTAAGCGCTCGCTCTCCCCCAGACAACTGCATCAAAGACTGTACGCGCTTCTTGGGTAGGTGTACTGAAATCTCAATACCAGGCTTCTGGTTTGGTTTTCGCTTTGTTTCAATCTCATACTCGTCTTCCTCCTCGCTGCCTGGTTGTGCAAATTCTTCAAGTACAAGTCGAGCTCCTCCTCCTCCAAACATAAGGCCGAAGAACTCTCCGAACGACGCATTAACCTTTGCAAGACCTTCTGCAAAGCTCTTCTGAAGTTCTGAATCGAGATCTGCTATAAGAGAACGCAGACCAGCAGCTGAAGCTGCGAGATCTTCAAGCTCGCTCGCAAGGAACGTCTCGCGCTCAGTTGCCTCCTTGTATTCGCTGCGCACGTCCTCTCCAGACCCTCCAGCTTCCTCCACACGGATCTTTAGTCGCTCCATTGAGCGCTTCCTGTCTTCTTGCACCCTGCGGTCCTCTTGAGGAAGCACGGCAACTGGTTCATATGAAAGTGCATTAACACCAACAAGCGCTACGGCCTCTCTACGATTTTGCTCAAGCTCCTCTGCAAGATAATCAAGTTGTCCGAGGTGTGCTGAGCGCCGAGCGAGTTCAGACTCAACTTTTGCTTTAGTGTCTGCCAAATCCAAAAGACGGCGATTCTGTTCTCTGCCTGTCTCCTCGTGCGCCATCATGCGTTCACGTACGTTAGAAAGTTCAGAGCGTGCTCGCTCAGTCTCTTCTGTAAGCGCAGCATCTTTCTGGACTAGCGTCTCTCGCTTGCTCTCAAGCTCTTTTGCCATGACTTCCTCGTCTGCCATGAAGTCATCAGCGGGACCTGCATAGCGCGCAAAGAATGCAGTCATTGCATTGCGCAAGCTCTGTACAGCAGCATGTATTGCTCCAGGCTCTGCTCCCTCAACAAGCGCCACCTGCCTATCAACTTCTTCCTTGAGCGCAGCCAGATCCTCTCTCGGTATTTTTACGTATGGCTCGCGTGCAACTGCAACGCTGCGCTTCTTTGCTTCGTTAAGTGCTCCTTCAATACGTCCCAAATCTCTTGCAAGCAAAGAGCGCTCTGCAGTTATGCGATCTAGATTTCGCTCTGCCTGACGCACCGCCTCAGAACGTCGCATACCCTCGCTATCCGTTGTTGCCCGCTCTTCAAAGAGCGCAAGCTCCGCCTCAACAGCACGCAGGCGTCCTGTTGCCTCCTTTGCTGCCTCTTCAGTTGTCTCCCGCTCAATACGAATGTATGCCTCTTCAATTGCAAAGTATGTTTGCGATGCTGCGCGCAATTCCTTAGCAAGCTCCTCAGCTCGCTCCAGTTTCTCAACTTGCTTCTGCAAGAAACGAATATGCGGAGCAATCTCTCTGCGAAGCGCCTCAACTTGTCCTACGTTCTCTTCAGTGCGCTCAAGCTTTCGCTCAGCCTCTTGTTTCTTAAACTCAAACACTTTAAGACCGAGTGCGTCCTCAAGCATTGCTCTACGTTCTCGAGGCTGCGCCGTTAGGATACGATCCGCCTCGCCTTGGGAAATAATATGGTGTCCGGTCTCTCCAATGTTCGCAGACGCCAACAGCTCCTGCACATCACGCAGACGCACCTTAGATCCATTAATTGCATACTCGCTTGCTCCATCTCTAAAAACTGCACGCTCTATTGAAACCTCATCAAACTCAAGCTTTGGGAAGATGCGCGCCCGGTTATCAAACACAATCGTAACGGCTGCACGGTTAGCTCGGGGAGCTATATTGGAGCCAGACCAAATAAGGTCTTCACTGCGCTTCCCGCGCATTGATTTCATTGATTGCTCTCCGAGCGCAAAACGGAAGGCTTCAGCTACGTTTGATTTGCCCGAACCGTTTGGTCCTACAACAGAAGTTACAGAACTGGAAAAATCCAAAATCGTTTTCTTTGCAAACGATTTGAATCCGGCGATCTCTAGTCGCTTTAGCATTGCTTCAAGTATACCGTGGTAAAGCCTGTGTACGCAGTACTAACTGTAGAAAAAACCGCCCGCAGCCTATTGGCTGGGGCGATTGAATTGCGATTGTTCAGGTAGTACTCTGCAAGCCGCATTGCTTGTCAAAGCTCAGCCTGAGAAGAAACCAGATCAGGAC
>JAHJZL010000040.1 GCA_018826405.1 Patescibacteria group bacterium | reverse complement strand
GTTGGCAGGCGCTTGTGATTCATTCCTAAACGATAGCACCTTCGCGCCCCTATTTTGAATCTATTCCTCATGCTTCCTTTGGGTAGCATGAGGTACTGTCTCTATATGAATCTCTCACTAGCACTGCTTAATTTGCAGTCTGGTATCGGCGTTACGCGAGGATACCAGCAATACGTTACTAAAGGCATGCGCTATATCATGCCGCATTCAGGAGAGGCTCTCACACACGCAGCAACATTTCTCTCAGACCAGCATATAGACCTTGCCCTCCTTACAGAAGTTGAGGGAGGTTCTCGCAGATCTCAGTATGTATCTCAACTTGATATCTTGAGGGAGAAATCCCAAATCCCTGAAGGGCGCTTCTTTCCAACGAGGAGCTTGGGAAACTCGATAAATGAAGGAAATTCCATTTTAAGCAGGTATCCTTTGGAGCGGGTTGTTATGCATCCACTTCCAAGTGCCACAAATCCCCGAGTGCTCGGAGAAACGCGCATAACAATTGAGGACAGAACACTAACTGTATGTGTGGTGCATCTAGCACTTCGTAGCGAGACACGACGTCTACAGATAGATAAAGTTGTAGAGCTACTCAAAGACATACATACACCCATTCTCTTAGGAGGAGACTTTAACGAACGGGACATAAAACAATTACATGCCCTCACAGATATAGGCTTGTCTTTCGTAACAGCTCCGGGTTACCCCTCTTGGAAACCACTCCACTCTTTGCAAGTGTTGTTCTACAGCAAAGAATTTGAAGTTGTCTCTGTGTCTACTGACACAGAGACGTTGTTCTCAGATCATCTTCCCCTAACTGTAGAACTTACGTTTTAAGCGTTGCTAGTGCTCCGTAGAGGCCAGCAGTGTCGTCGAGCGTACCGTGCACTATACGAGGCATAGGTACGTCCCTGGCAATATTTGCAAGCGCATCGTTCACGTCCGCAATCCTGAACGCAGTCTCTTCGTTCATAAGAGACCCGGCCAAAACAAAAATCTCTGGAGACCAGTGCCGAACACTGTTGTATATCCCTGCTGCAAGAATCTTTGTACGCTCTCCATAGAACACTCTTCCTGCTTCCGCAGACTCTTTTCCAGTCTCTCTTTTAATTCCCGCTCCGCTTACAAAGTCTTCAAGTGTCCTTCCGCTTGCGTGCTCGAGTATCTGCTTTCCTGGCTCAAGTCCTTCTAGAGAAGAAATGATTCTCTTATTGTGTACAAGCGTTCCCCCAACCCCTGTTCCTATAGCCATGTACCCAACAAGCACATAGTCTTTGCCAGCTCCATATACTGCTTCTCCGAGACCCCCCAGATCCGCATCGTTATAAAGTGCTGCTGGCACAGCCAAGGCCTCTGAAAGCAAGTCTCCAAACGAAAGCCCCTTCCATCCTGGCAAGTTGGGCGAGCGATGTACTACTCCATTGTTAATTGCCCCCGCAACTCCCCCCACAACACTTTCTATCTGTGCGTCATGTTTCTGTATGTATGCACTAATTGCAGATACTGCTTCTTGAGGATTCTTTGGTGTTGATTGTGTCTCAATGTGTGACAATGCGTCTCCTTCGCCAAGCGCAAGGCGCATGTTTGTTCCTCCTATATCAAGGGCGAGTATGCTCATAGCAGTTTTTTAAAGTCATCAATAAGCGGTGTTGGATCAGCCTCAACTCCATACCGATCAGCAAGGATGTGCGCAGTTTCCCGCACAAGCATCCAGGCCCAGAGCACCTTGCCCTCCGAACTTCCCTTGGGCAACTCTATAGACACAACGCGCAGACTCCTGTCGGTAAGGATCTTCTCAAGTGCGCGCATGCGCTTTTGTACTCCCTCAAAGTCTTCCGTGTCTGTAATCAAGACAACAGCAAGAGAGTCCGATAGTGGCGCAGTCTTCCCAAGCGGGTCGAGTCCCTGTATTTCGTTATGATTCAATTCAGGAAATACATTTGAGAAGGCGGGTACTTTTGCTGTCTCGTTAAGAGTTATTTTTGCGATGTATCCAAGTGCTTCGTTCTGAACAGAAGTGTATACAAGAGGAATGCGATTCTCTAAAGAATCTGCGAGAGCGCTTGCTTGTTCATGGACTTCGTCCTCTACGGCTGCGTGTGCGCTCCATTCCTCCATACTTCTTTCTTCGCCAAGAATGTAAAGGAGAGCTTTAACTAAGACAAGGAAGGAATCTCTTGGCTGTCTTCCTGTTGGAATTTCAATGTATGGAATCCCTTTGTCTTTTGCTTCGTTCAGAAGGGTTCCTCCTGAGGCGATAACAGCTGTAGCATAGCCACGCGCACATGCCTCTCTAAAGAAAGAAAGGGTTTCCTCTGTTTCTCCTGAGTAGGACGTTGCTATGTAGAGCGCGTCTGGAGAACTGCTTTGAGGCAGCCCGTAGTCTGCGTGAACGGTGATCTGCTTTTCAGGAAGCAGCGGGCGCAGGACGCGTGCATGAAGCGCAGACCCTCCCATACCTCCACAGACAAAGGAAGAGGCAGTAGAAAGACTTCCTATTAGTTGTGGCTCAAATGCGCTCTGCTCTTTGAGAATGTGTGTACTCATATATCCATCATATCTAATACTAGGGTGCCCCAGGTAAACTTCTTCGCACCATACCCTCTTCCGGTCTCTGGATTGAAATACTCTCTAAAACCATTGCGTGTAACGAGAGCGAGCGTCGTATCTCTCATCCATTCCGCTTCCTCCTGGAAACCGTATGACTTAAGTCCTTTGTATATAAACCATTGCGGCGCGAACCATATAGGCCCTCTCCAAAATCCTTTTGGTCTATAGGAAGGCTCCTGCTTTGAAACCGTACGTATCCCAAACGGAGAATGGAATGTGTCTGGATTGTGAAAATGCTTTTCAACAACTGCCTTCGCCTCCTCGGGCGTATACAAACCAGCGAAGAGCGGTGCAAAATGCGCCCAGGTATCAACCTTAAGCAACTCGTGGTCCTCTCCTGTGCCAGACCAAAACACACCATCCTCAAGCAAGTGCTCTCGCATTGCCTCTTTTATAAGCCGGGCATGCAGCAGCGAATATGTCTCTGCTTCTTTTTCTCCAAGCAATGAAGCAATGTGAGCAAAGATCTCCAAGTTCTTGATAAGGATGGAGTTGAACGGTACGTCTTTAACCCAGAAGTGATTTCTGGTGCAGATCTCAACATCAAAATTGCATACACGATTTGCCGCAACCAATTTCCATCGTTCATACATGTGTCCAAAGAAAGAAATATTCTCTTTGAGCTTCATAGGCTCGTCAAAGCGCGGAGAATTGTCCTCGCCTGACTCGTCAGGGTTGATGATGCTAATGAGATGGTTATCTCTTGGATCGCGATGTTCAATTAAATGTTTATGAAATGCATGGAGCGATTCAAAGATCTCTCGCAAGAAGGCCTCGTCCCCTGTCTTCTTGTATATCTCCCATGCCGCGTACGCGATCATAGGTGGCTGTGTTATTGAACTTGTTCCCTTCTTTCCCCACCCAATATTGTATGGACGCGTTATGAGAGGATTCCAGAAAACCATATGGGGAATCATTCCGTCATCAAACTGACGCATGAGGAGCGAACGAATCTCTGCTTTAGCTGCTTCAGGCTCAAGCTCAGCAAGTACAATGGCGTGAAAACAAGAGTCCCAGAGCCACTGATACGGGTAGGTTCTCGGAGAAGGGACCGTGTACTGATGTCCGTCTAGAGTATGTCTGCGGTTTGCGCGCAGGAGCGCAAGAGCGGCTTCACGGAGTTCCATGTATTCATAATAGCAAACACGTTGGCAGCACTATCCTCACCTACTCAGCAGTGTTACTACACGCTTAATAACTACAAACCCGCATCCCCAGAGTACGGGGAGCCAAAGCGGCATAATTCCAAACAAGGAGGTTCTCTCAAAAGTCTCAACGCCTGTCTTAACAAACAGATACTCAGAGATGGTCATGCCAACAAGACCCACACTAAACGCTAGAAAGTCCTGTTTCTTTCTATGTATTGATATGTAGAGGGCAGTTACAAGAACGAAAAGTAGGGTGAGTAAATAATCGTTCTGGACATAAGGAATCATTCCTATCATCAATAAGATTGGAAGTGAGTTTAGGAGAATACCTAGAGCGATTTTCATAATCTAATTTTAAAGTATCTCTTAATCCCTAGCGTAAGTGAATCTGATCATTACTTACTGTGCCCCACTGCGTACACAGTTGGAACTACACATCGCATATGAGAGGAGGGGCTTTCTGGTGGAATGCGAGCTTCTTATTCTTGTTAGCCCAATACAGCAGAGCCGCAGCAACTCCAACCACAATACCTAGGAGACTAAATGTTTGCCCGTAACCAAGTAGGTCTGCACTAAGTCCAGCGAGCATGGGGCCGAATACGTATCCAAGATTCGTATACAAATCCTCAAGCCCCTCAATCTCTTTGGCAAGATCCTTACGTTCCTGAATATAGTCCGTAAACATACTCTGGTAGGCTGGTATCGCCAGCGCAGTAAAGGAAGCAGCAACGAATATGAGTGCGATAACTGCTATTCCGATAGTAGAAACTAGGAAGATAGGAATGAGACACAACACAGCTAGAAACTGAGCTCCATAGGCGACACGTTCCTTCCCAAACTTAAGAGCGACCTTCCCAGCTTGCCAACCAAGCAGTATGGCAGGCAGTGACCACGCAGTCATAAAGAGGCCAGCGAAGACTCCGAGACCTAGCTCTTCTGCGAAGAGCGGACCAATACTCCAGAAGAACGAATCAACGAAATTAATGAAGAAGATACCGAAAAGCGCGGGAAACAGCGCGAACGCGAGGAGCCCCATCATTCGCGCTTCTGACCAGCTACCTCTGCGACAAGGCTCAAGCTCATCCAGTTCCGGCTTCTGCTTGCTATTCCCTTTCCAGAGACAAAGCAGAACATAGAACACGATGCCGAGACCCAGGAATATGTATATTGCCGCGAATGGTTCCCAGCCAACCGCTTCTCCCGCCAAGAAGCCTACAAGTATGGGACCGAGGATCCAGCCGATAGACTGAAATACCTGCACCAATCCGAAGGCATGGACACTTCCCTCTTTCTCCGTTGTGCGAGCTATATAGTCAAAATTCCCGATGTTACGAAGATCCCAATAGATACCCCATACTGCCATGCCTATGACGAATGCTACGAGCGTTGTTGCCTGCATTAAAATCAAAGGGAAGATGAGACACAGGATGAACATCAGCCCGAATATCCTCTTATAGAACGTATTCTTAAAAACTCGGCATGCCACAAGATCAAATAATGCTCCTGCTATAGATGACGTTCCGATTATGATGCCGAGCATAGTGTCTGAGAATCCTGCTTCCGCTATGCGAAGCGGGACGATGAAAGACACCATTCCTTCGGAAAGCGTCCAGAACAGCATCATGAAACAGACCAGGTAGATTGATGAGCGCGCATCCTTAGCACTTGGGTTCTTAGGGAGAGGACTGCCGAACCGTCGTCTATGTATCATGTGGCGATTATGATATCACGCGCTTTAAAGCAAGAGCTGGGACACCTGTATAGGGGTGATTCCTACTTACGCTCATTCAATACACAAAACCGCCCTTCTGGGGGGGTTTTGTAATCTGCGCGACCTCGTGGACGCTATTGGAACTAGAATCCTTCGTGGTTCTTGAGAAACTCCTCCTCTTTCGGGGTAGATTCCCGACCTAAGATGGAGTTACGGTGAGGATAGCGTCCGAACTGATCAATAATCTCCTTGTGCAGTACTTCGTATTCGAGGGTCTGTGGGTTACCGAGCTTTTCGAAGAGAGCCACGGCCTCTTCGTGCACTTCCCGAGATTCGCTATGCATGTAGGGCATATATAGGAACTGTCTTTGAACAGAGTCGAGTTTCGTATCGTCACCTGCGCTTATTGCTTCCTTCGCCAGGGCGAGCGCTTTCTGGTCCCCGCTGAATGCTTGGGGAGTTCCCCGGAACATATTCCGGGCGAACTGGTCGAGAACGAGTATCTCTGCAAGCCGTCCTTCGGGAGTAGTCCTCCACTCTGCCGTCTTATCATGGAGTGCGTCATTATAGGCGTTAAGGAATCTGGCACGTATACACTCATCGAACTCGGCGTCCTTTTGAAACCACTGTTTGCTACCATTCTCAACAAACCAAAAGTGAATTATTTCCTGCGGAGTGACGGAGTTCTTCATAGATTAAGTATAACAATTCATAATCTCTACGTTCTACTTTGATTTAAACCAGAAAGACCGCTCACATGAGCGGTCTTTCTTTGTTTCTAACGTTGCGCGCCTTAGTGCACGCCGTTGGAACTGAGATTAGGAAGGCACTGGCAGCCAAGACCTATATCTTCATCCCCGACCTCTCTGCTAAATGAGAAGTAGAAGCAACCCAGCGAGAGCGGCCATTCCGAAGTCCTCTAAGACGGTGATCTTTGTGAGCGGAACCTTAAGGAACGTTCCGAGGCATGCACACATAAACTCTTCACCTTTGGCGAGCTTAATGACTACACCAAGACCACTGAAGAGCATCACCGCGAGTTCTACCCACAGAAGGCCTGCCGAGTGGAATCCAGCAAGCATGAGGAGACCGAATGCAAGCTCAATAAATGGATAGATGTAGCCATACCCCGTCCACCGACTCGCAAGGAGATCGTAGGTCGAATACCCTTCCGCGAACCCCTTCAAGTCCATAAGCTTGAAGCCTGCGAACACAATGAAGAACCCAGCCATGAATGCTTGCACGAAGTTCACAAGGCCGAAGTCCTTCCACGTGGCCGCGAGTGCGCCCGCGGTAAGGAGCGCAAAGATAACGATGAGCGGCATATAGCTCTTCCACGTGAGCGGACCGAGACCCTGATCGTCCACCATCAGCTTCGGTTCCTTGTGCACTTCGCTCTCTAGTACGAGTGCCATTCCGCATTTCGGACACTTACCGGGTCCTTCTTGTCGCACCTCTGGATGCATTGGACAGGTGTACATAATTAGAGTGATTCATAGCTAATAACGATGTGTTCTGCATCTTTGAGAACTGTATTCTCAAAGGTATCAACTTCCGTACCGTCTACCGTAACGCGAATGCGATGGGTCGCGTCCGTTGTGTTGGTAAGAATTTCTTGCGCACTGAATGGCTGGTCCCACACGGCGAAGAAGTCAGCGAGAGTAAAGTCTCGCTTCTCTGGTGACTCAACATGAATCACACCGTCAGGCGTGTGCGTATGCAGCACGGTCATACAGGTCGAATTAACACCAATATTCGAGGGTATCGCCACCTTCTCTCCATTAACAACGATTTCTAGGACAGGATGCACATGGAATCCCTGCGCCATTTTTGGATCACACGTAAGGGCTATCTCGCGGTTAGTTCGATCGGTCTGGATAGTCTGCGCCGGTTCAGCGGCTTTCGGTTGCAGAACGAAGAAGATAAGCACCCCCGCAACAATAAGAACTGCTACGGGAACAATGATTTTCTTCATGTCTATTGTGACTGCTCTGCGTACCAACTCTTCTGCCAATCCTGCATCTGTTTTATCTCCGTGTTCTGCGCTGAGATAATAGCGTTTGCCATCTGCTTAATTTCCTCGTGCTTCGCGTTTGTAAGTGCTGCCTTCGCCATTTCAACAGCTCCTTCATGGTGCACGATCATCCCCGCAAGGAACGCCTGGTCGAATTCATCTCCAGTCTTTCCTTCAAGACCGACCATCATGCCGTTCATGGTGTCATGCATTCCGCCCATCGAATCGTCGTTCATGGTCGCCCCACCAGACATCATGTGTGATCCAGCCATCGGCATTTCGTCTGTATCTTTTGTGAAGAGCACAGCGCCCCCTACCCCAACAATAAGACCGATAAGTGCTGCGAGTATTATTTTTGTGTTCATAGATTGTATTTAGGTAATAAGTCGCACTATCCTATCCCTTAGTACGCTTTTGAATGTATGAGGCCGCTTGCGAAAGCTTCTTGAAGCACGTGTCGTGGAAGGAGAGACCGGAAGAACAGCGCCGACGGAGTCAACGATATGAATACGTGCCTTGATTCCCATATACGATAACGAAGAAGCAGCGCGCAGGCACATGCAATGGAAAGTAATATGAAAAATGATAGTACGTCCGTGAAAACAGCAGCGAACGAACCTTGCCAGTGAGATATATGCTCAAGGATATTGACGCATCCTGGCGTAGTGCCGGTGAACGGACAAACGTGGTGGGCGGTACCGTTGCCCATTAGGTGATGCGATCCAACCATGGAGCCGGTATACGCAAATATACCGAGAGCGAAGAAAACGGTGAGTAGAGTCGCAAGACAGCGCTGAGCGAACGTCATAGTTTAAAGTATACGCCTCAGTTCAAGTATCGTCCCGTTGCCTGTCTCTACTTAACCACAAAACCGCCCACATGGACGGTTTTGTGATCTGCGCGGTCGACGAGACTTGAACTCGCAACCTCCCGCGTGACAGGCGGGTGCTCTAACCAGTTGAGCTACGACCGCAGATATGCTCCTAGCACCGATAGAATATAGCCTGTTTCCAGACCTAAGACAACTCTGTGCTGGCGGGAGGACTTGCACCTCCGACCTTAGGTTTATGAGTCCTATGCTCTAACTACCTGAGCTACGCCAGCGAATACTACGCACAGTACTATAGAGAGCCCTTAGGTTCAACGCCCAAGCTCCCTCAATATCTCCTCTGCCCTTCCAATATCCTCTGGATACCCAACAGGAATCCAGAGCGGCTGCTCTATAACCATGATGGGATGATCGTTCCCAAGACTCGCCAATGGGTCCGTGAGGAAATACTCTCCGCTCTCATGACGCGGAGCTGGATAGTCAAAGATTCGCTCGTCCAACATGATTCCTCCAGTTGAGACAAGGTTGCTCGTTGGGTTCGCTGGCTTCTCAACGAGCTGCTTTAGCGTACCGTCTTCGTGACGCTCTATAACCCCAAACTTAGACGGCTCCTCATGCGGCGCTGCAAGAATAGAGTATGGATGCTTAATTGTCTCCTTCAGTGCTTCTGCTCCATGGATATCGTCTCCGTACATGAATAGGAATCTCCCCTTAAGGAGCGGGCGTGCAATTGAGAGCGCGTGGGCCGTGCCTGCAGGCATCCACTGATGTACATATAGAATCTTTCTTCCTGCGTACTCGTTTCCAAGACGCTCTTTAATCATGTGGCCTTTGTAGCCAACAACTACAATGACTTCATCAATCTCTTCAGGGAGCGCATCAATAATGTGCTCAATGATTGGCTTCCCATTAATCTCTATGAGGGGCTTTGGCATCTCGAGCGTCAGGGGACGCATTCTCTTCCCTTCTCCTGCGGCGAGTATAACTGCTTGCATATATCCTCTATTACTCGATTACGATTGTATTAGTAGCATCTCCTTCTGGTACAACTGGCTCAGCTGAAGAGAAAACCGTATACAACAGTACTCCAAGCACTATGCTGATGAGAACCAACCCTCCTCCAATAACCTCCACATACTTAACCCGCGCATGTGACACGAGCGCAATAATAAGGAGCAAGAGAAGCAAGGCTGCGCCTGCACTCAATACATATATATAGGTATGTGTTGGCGAAGCGGCTACCTGCGTCATGAAAGATGCGATGCTTGCATCAAATGTCTCAACCTCCGCACCGAGCACTTGTCCTCCTCCAGTCCCAAGAGAACCAATTCCTCCTCCAGTCCCAAGAGAACCAATTCCTCCTCCAAGCGCAATACCTTGTCGAGGAGTAGCAAAGAACTGCACAACAAACGTTGTTTTCTTTCCTTTATACTCTCCCTCAGCAGTTCCAATACCAATACGAGTATATTGAGGCTTAACTATATTTGCTCGGTGTGTAGGAGAATTCATCCATGCCTCCTCAACATCTTCAGAGTCTTTAAAATCAACAGCAAGGTTCTCTCCCGCATACGTGTACGAATACCCAACCTGATCAAGCCAATACCAAGGAGCGCGCCCTAATGGATCTACATGAGAAAAGTATCCCTTCTCTGCCATGTCATTAGCCTTTAGCTGCGCAGCCTCTGCAAGCAACTCGTCTGGAACAAGTGCGGCAACTCCATTCTTTTCTCGATCTTCGTTCGCAAGCGTTGAAAGCACACCTGGAAGAACTGAAGCCAGGAAGTTTGTCTGAGTAAAGACAACCATGGTCTGCAGCACATACGCTGCCTGAAGAAGGAGCAATCCGCTTACTACAATTGCAATACCCGCCCCCGTAAAGAGAAGAGGCTTAAATCCATTCCCTTTGTGGGGGAGGAAGAAATCCTTAAGCGTCTTCTTTTGCGGAGCGCGTGCCATATTACGTTCCTGCCTCCTGAGCAGCTAGGAGAGCTTGTAACTGCGCAAGCAATGCGAGCAACTGCGTGAGAAGCGCGAGTCGTTCAGCTTCACTAGTTCCAACGCTTCCCTGATTTAAGAGAACTAGTGTTTGAGGCCCAACTCTCCCTACTGAAGGGAGGCCGTGACTCTTCTGGTACGCAGCTACTGCGTTATAGGTAAGTATTCCGTAGTAGCCTGTTACATCTCCTGTAAAGAATCCTTCTGACTTAAGGAACTCCTGTAACGCACTCACATCGGCACCTGACATGCCTGGAGAAAGCTCAGTAGCAAATCGGTACGTAGATGCACCCAACACCTGGCCTTCTGACCCAGAATCTATTGATCCGGTTGATGGGGAAGACGAAGAACTTGAACTGCGTCGTGAAGAGCTTCCACCGCTGCTACTGCCGCCACCGCCACCCCCTCCTGAGGAAACCACAGGAGCAGCCTCAACCACTATTGTGCGCGTAACCTCAACAGCATCATTTCCAGCAGCGTCCTGTGCTGAATACGTAATAACGTAGGTTCCCGCAGTTGCTGTATCTACAGCATCCTCTCCCTCACTCTCAACAGGAACATCTCCATCGTGCGTATCTGTAGCAGTTGCCTCTATATCAGGAAGAACTAGCGTGTCTCCTTCTGTAAGGGTAATAGTTGAGTCTCCAAGAAGCGTTATAACTGGAGCCTCAGTATCAACAGTAAAGGTAGATACTGAGAGAGGTGTCCCCCCATCTGTTTGCGCACCAAGTCCGTCTGTTACTAGTACAGTACAGTCTGCGTACTCGCCATCAGCAAGTGCCTCAAAGACAACAGTATTTACTCCTACAACTGCATCAGTCGTGAGGCTTGAACATGAACCCCCATACGTAATCGTCCCTGCGAGCGTACTATGGAATGAATACTCTGGAGTTGCATCGTTTGTGAGCACAGAGATAGCAGTCTCTTCGCTTAGTGTTGCAGCAATAATTATTTCCTTGGTGGTTGAGGCGCTGTTTCCTGCGCGGTCAGTTGCTGTATATATAACGTCATAAGTACCCGCAGCTTCAGGCAGGGTGTCTTGAATAACCTCAACCGCTCCATCAAGTGCATCGAGCGCGGTAAACTCTCCTGCATCTTCGGTTATAACTGGCGGAGTACTATCAAACGTAACTCGGAGTAACGTATCAGTTGTTGGACCTGTTCCGTTCTGGAGTCTAAAGTTAAATGTTTCCTCATCAAACATCCAGTCTGAATTATTAAACGTCCAGGTTGTTGAAGAGACTGCTTGAACAAAGCCAAGTGATATTGCTGAGCCCTCTCCTCCTGCGTCAGTAAAGAAGAGTAGTCTTGTTGCCCCTCCATACGGAGTTGCTCCAGAGAAGGTATTGTACCGACGTACTGAAGTGATGTTGTCCCCCACAACTCCCGTATCGCTCTCTGCAGCGAGTTCTACGGTAGGAAGCACCTCGTCTGCCCTAACAAGAGCAGGGGCAGAAACAAAAGCAGAAACAAGAACTAGAGAGAGAATAAATCGCATAGGAGATATGTGGGTCAATAAGCTATATAGGTAACTATATAAAGGAATGAGTACTATGCAACCTACTAGATGCTAGGATACCTGTAATGAGAGTTCTCAGTATTTCCCTGCTGTGTCTTCTTTTTCTGTTGTCGGGACATACTCCCCTACACGCTGAGGAGCTTCCCGCTGGCTTTGCCCCGGGCCCTATCTGGGTATCTAAACAAAAACCAACTGCAGGAGAACAAATAGACCTCTACGCTGCCGTCTACAATGCAAGCAACACCTCTATTGAAGGCTCTATAACCTTCCTCGTAGACGACGCGGAAATTGGATCAGTTCCTTTCGTGCTTAACGATGGTGAGACAAGTATCAAGTCAGTGCGCTGGACAGCTGTTGAGGGGCCGCACAAGATCCGTGCATTCGTAGACACAGCAATCGAGCGTAACTCAAAACAAAGAGCGAGTATTGAACACGCCACAGTGGCTAACATCTCTATTGAAGTTGCTGAAAAGGAACCAGATCCCAAAGTTATTACATCTATAGATACGGCAGGTTCTGCAGTGAGTCTTGCTTTGGCTTCAACAAGCCCTCTTGCTTCAAGTATTGCTCAGACGGTTATTTCAACAACGGAGTCTATCCGCACAGCAGGAGAGACATTCCTATCACAAGCAGCAGGCACAAGTACTCCAAAATATCCTCAAGGTGAAGTGCTCGGAGCAGAAACGTACGTTGAAGAACCCGAAGAGGGATCATCTCAACCTTCCCTACTCGCAAGTGCTGCAGAAGCTCTGCTCCCAATATTTAGATACCCAGCAATCTTTTATCCAGTATTTTTCATACTGCTTCTTGTTGCCTTTTGGATTGTTGCAAAACGTCTTCGCAACCCCTCACAAAGAAGAAGGCGCTAGAAAGATGGAGTTGAGGTTGCGTCTATTAGATCTATGCCAAGTGTTTGGTCTGCAGTGAGCAGTGTCCTAAGCGAGGAAAGTTGCGCATCTGCTTCTGTATACAGAATAAAGGCTTGTGTGCGGTCACCCGCTTCTTCAACAGCAATTCCCTGACTCATAAGGGTCTCTACGAGCAGCAAAGCTTCTGCTACTGACTTTTGATCCTCCTCGTTAAGCGCTGCGAGTCCATTCTTGATTTGCTCTCTTAAGCTTGAGAGAGATGCTGTTGTCTCTTCTTGTTGCGCGTCAACTGCTCCTCCATCAACTTCTGACGCTTCTATGCTTGTCTCAAGCGTGTCTGCTGTATCTGCTGCTTCCAGTGTTGCCTCATCTACGCGTGCACTTAGAACTGCTATATCCTCTGCCGCTTGTGGGTATGCATCTCCCACCTTCTCCAAAATAGATTGGTTTGCAGAAAGCAAAGAATGCAAGTCTGCGTTTGTTTGAATTGCAATCTCTGTGTCCCCGTCTTCGTGCAGCTCCTGAATTCCATC
>JAHJZL010000039.1 GCA_018826405.1 Patescibacteria group bacterium | reverse complement strand
GCTTTTCTATAAGGGCATCAACACTTCCAGCTCCCTCTTGAATGCCTTTTTGAACCTCAGCAGCAGCTTCGGCAGTGAGTAGTCCTTTGTCTTTGAGTAGTTCTACAAGATTCATGCATTAGGGTGTACTCGTAACTCCGCTAAGCGGTGCGAACGGGTCTGTTCTTCCTTCGGCTTCAGGAACTATGCTCGTGTGTATATCTTGTAGTTGCAGGAAACGAGGATCATTAATTATCTTTGGATTAAAAGAAATTGGCTCAAGCTGCGCAGCAAGCAGCAAGAAGGTAGTTTGTGCCTCGCTTGTAGGCATTGCGCTGTCTGTAGTAATAGTATCAATCTCTGACGTTCGGCCCATAAAGAAATACCACGCAACACCGAGGACAACGACTCCGAGAGCAATATAGGTCATGTTCTTGCGAGAGATGTTCATACAGATAGGTATTAGCGAAGCCAGTACAAGCGGAACGTTACTTCATAGGTATACACTCCAGTCTCCGAGTCTTTTACAATAATTTCAACGACGTCCAGCGGACGCAGACTATTCTCAACTCCTGCAAGGAAGCTGCGGAAAGCAGGATAAGACCCCACTGCAGACACGGAGAGGTCCAGTGAGTCATACGGAGTTTGTGGAGCAAGCTCAACAGCTCCAAATGAATTACTCTCCTTCTCAGCCTGCGACACATCGAAGTCTGAGAGCTGTACTCCAGAGCGCGAAGCTAGAGAGTTCAGGTCAAGAATAAGCTGCACGTTATCAACACTGTCAGGCAGGAATGTTTCTAGACGCTGCAACTGCTCCGTAGACAATTGATCTTTCTCTCCAGCAAGCTGTACTTCCTTTTGCTTAAAGCGCTTTGCAGACTCGAGCGCGAGCTTATAGTTATCAATCTCCGCTGTGAGTGTTGTTATGTCACCCGTGTATGTTGGGTGAATGTACCCCGCAAACAAACCAATTGCGGCGAGTATAAAAACAACGGGTAGGAGGCGCGTAATCATAGGGCAGGTGTGGTAGTCGCAGTAGTCGTTGCCGCTGGCTGAGCTAGAGGCTCTGCTTTAGGAAGAGTTGATTCTGGAAGAGGCTGCACGGGAGTTGCCTCTGAGGCAAGGATTAGTTTTGGGTCAAGCTCTGCAGTCAGATCAAAACTAACTGAACCAGTAGTGTTAACAGTAATGCTTGAGAAGATTGCGCGCTTGATGCGCTTCTCATTCGCAAACGACTCGCTCTGTGCTGCCAGTGCATTAAAGCTCCGCGCGACTCCCTCCATTTGAATCTCAGCAGAGCGATCCTCAAGCGTTGAGAGTGTCAGGGAGCTGAAGCGCACACTCTGAAGCGTACGTTCCTCAAGCACATCAAAGAATTGTGATGTGTATACATGCTGGTTAAGAAGCATGCTTGCTGACTCAAGCCTATTACGGAGCCTGATGAACCCTTCAATGGTGTCTTCATTAATAGCGTCTTTAGCGCTTTGCAGCTCAGCTGCTTTTGCATCACGTACATTTTCTAAGTACAGCTTGTACCCAAAAGTTGCAGCAGCCCCAAAAACAACAATACCTACTACAACTCCTGCAATGATAAGGAAGATGTTTACTCCGCTATTTGGGCGTCGCATGCCAGTACTAACTGGTTGCTTTGGTACAAATGAAGTTGGGATAGTTGGAGGTATGGCCACGGTATATATAAGTATACGGTCTTACTGCCTATACTGTGCATGCTTTATGCACAGTAGGTGGACATTACCCGAGCTCCTCTAGTTTTCTGAGTGCAAGTCCTACTGCTACAGCAAACTCAGGTCCGATAGACTGAAGTACGGGTTGCATGAACGCAGGAGCCTGTGTCTTTCCAAACGGGTTTGCAATACGCACATCCATCGCAAAGAATGTTTTAGCGTACTGCTCGAGCTCTCGCGTTACTCCCCCACCGCCCGTAAGAACAAGGGTCACTGCTTTCTTCTGATGAAGAGATTCGTACTGACTTAACGCACGCTTTGCCTCTTCAAAGATACGGGAAAAAACTAACTCAATACTTCTCAAGTCATACGTTCCCTCTTCCTGAGCAAAGCCGTGCTCTTTTTTAAGATTCTCAGCTTTCCCCACAGACATTCCCTGGGAAGTTGCAATGGTGCGCGTTACATCCTGTCCGCCCTGCGGAATATTGTGCGAGAGCGCAACAACTCCGTGCTCAACTACATATACCTTTGTTGCGGAAGCGCCAATATCAAGTACGAACACTGGCTTAACTGGCTCATCAACAACAGAGCGAATCGTACTGAAAATCTCTATCTCATAGAATGAGGCTGCAAGCTCAGCGCCACGCACAACATTCTCGAGCAATGAGAGCTCGTCGTTATGCACAGCAACTAAAAGTACCTGTACCTTCTGCGGCTTCTCAGCTCCCTCAGGAAGTGCTTGCGGGATAATAAAATAGTCCAGTTGCACCTCAGACACAGGCACAGGAATGTATTTCCTCGCTTCTAGTTCAATAACAGTTTTCTGCTCTGCAGGATCGTCCCTGCGCGGCAACTCAACGAGCGTTAGCAAGGAACGAGAGAAAGGAATGGAGATTCCCGCATCCTTTGTCGTAACATTGGCCTCTCGCATAAGATCCCGCAGAGACTCGGCTATTGTATCTGCTGGCAAATTCGTTGCCTGCCCTGCTTCTCCTCCTGCATACGGCCCAAGCGCAAGTTCTCCATAGGTCTCAAGTACTGCTGTTGCCCCCTCGCGCCTCAACTGCACAACCTTTAAAGAAGAAGATCCTACGTCAACTCCAATGACGCTCTTTCCACTTTTACTTGATCCAAACAGATTGCTCAGGAAGCTCATGCGAGAATTGTAGCACTGCTATGAAACTTGTACGCATCTTTTTGGATATACTTTTTCCCCCGCGAAAGATGGAGCATGTTGTGCGCTCTCTTTCTATTGAGGAAGTTACTGAACTCCTTGCCCCCGTACAAGTTCAGCCACTTGTTACGTCTCTTCTCCCCTACAGGACAGAAAGTGTCTCCGCCCTAGTACAGGAAGCGAAATTCAAGAACAATGCAAAAGCACAGCAACTGTTAGGCACGTGCTTAGCCAAGTATCTGCAAGACGCAGGACTCACGCATACAACAGTTATACCCATTCCCCTTTCTCAAACTCGACACAAGGAGCGCGGATACAACCAAGTTGAGCAAGTACTCAAGGCGGGAAACATTCCCTATACCCCGCACGTACTTGTACGCACAAGAGACACAAAACCCCAGACGAGTCTCGGGGCCAAAGAGCGAAGAACCAACCTGCAGGACGCATTTGAAGTACAGGCAGCCCTGCTCCCAAACCATACCTATATAGTTGTAGACGACGTAACTACAACAGGAGCAACGATTTTTTCTGCTATGGAAGTGCTTAAATCGGCTGGGGCCCTTGAGGTACGGGCTATAACATTGGCGCATTAGTCTGAAAGTGATACCGTAGTATCCACGGAGACGTGGCTGAGTGGTCGAAAGTACCTCACTGCTAACGAGGCGAGCTGTAAAAGGCTCCGAGGGTTCGAATCCCTCCGTCTCCGCCTGTATGCCAAAGCACCTCAAAACCGCACTTTTCGTTGCGTTACTTCTCTTTGCGGGAATAGGACTCCTCTTCTCAGCAGTCTTTGTTGCAATGCAATTTGGACTCCTCAATGTGCGGGGCTCAATTCTAGACCGCAATGCCTTCTTTGCTGAAGAAACTGAAAAATTGGTTGTTATTCCTGCACAGCCCTGCGTATCTGAGAATGAAAAGGTATGCGCATGGAATGAAACTCCTGAATGGCATGTTGTTGCAGGAGGCCTTCAAAAGGATGCCGCTATTATCTCTCGTGTGGAGCAAGAAACTGGAGTCTCTGGAAGACTGATGGCTGCAGTTGTAATTCCTGAGCAGATCCGCTTCTTTACCTCAGAGCGTGAAGTATTCAAGAGATACTTTGAGCCTCTCAAGATACTCGGCTCTTTGTCTCAGTTCTCCTTAGGAGTCTCAGGAATCAAACAAGAGACTGCAAAGAAAGTTGAGGAGCATGCAGAGGATCCAACCTCTCCCTTTTACCCAGGACCCGAAGCAGCAGCCCTTCTTGCATATCCAGACGGTGTTGAGCGCAACGCAGAACTCTTCCGCAGACTCACTGACGAAAAGGACCACTACTACTCATACCTCTACACTGCGCTGTATTTAAAAGAAGTTCAGGCTCAATGGAGTGCTGCAGGCTTTCCTATTGATAGCAACCCAGAAGCGCTCGTAACACTCTTCAATATTGGCTTTGCGAACTCCCGTCCAAATGCAAATCCTCAAGCAGGAGGCGCTCCTATATCTGTTGGCGGCAAGACATACGCCTTTGGAGAGCTTGGCGCAGACTTCTATCGCTCTTCTGAGTTACGCGATTTGTTCCCAAACTAAGAACCCTTCACTCTCTCCTCATCGATATGTCCGTATAGTGCGGGCATATGGATATAAGCATTGAATCTCTTCTCGCGCGCAGACAAAAAGATACAAGCACTCTAGCCAAGCAGCTTGTAGCGTTTCCTGTATTTGGTTCTCGCATCCGCTCTCATTTATTGAGCAAAGAAGCTAAAGGCCCTCGCGAGCAATGGGCAACACTCCCTCCCCTCGTACTCAGATAAAGTATACTTAGAGCAGCTTTAAGACTTAACGCTGCATACCTATGAATAAAACTACCCTGTGGACCTTACTTCTCGTTGTTCTCGTCGCCATTATTGGAGGGTATATGCTGTTTGCAAAGCAAGCAGCAGCACCAACAACTGAGACTCCAGTTTCAGAGGAACTTCCTCCTGCAGGTGTTGGTGTTCCTTCTGAGGATTCCGTTTCTCTTGTCTCATACACTGACTCAGGATTCTCTCCACAAACCGTAACGGTTTCTGTCGGCGACACGGTTCGCTTCACTAATACAAGCAGTACAGGCATGTGGGTTGGTGTAGATGAGCACCCTACTCATACTGAATACGACGGAACTTCAACCAAAGAACACTGTGTTGATGGATCTGCAATTGGAGGCACCTTTGATGCGTGTCGCCCATACACGTCTGGTGAATCCTACGAATTTACCTTTACCCGAGCAGGGACATTTGAGTACCACAATCACGTTGGCTCCTCAAAAACTGGGACCGTTATAGTCCGCTAGCATGCTGAATCCTCTCTCGCTAACAATGAGCGAGCTTCTTCTACGCGCTGCAATTGCGTTCTCTTTCCTGTATCCGCCTTTTGCGGCACTCTCTGATCCCTATGCATGGCTTGGATATATGCCCGTTGCACTAACTGCATTCCTTGGTACGAATGTGCTCCTTGCGCTCCATATACTTGGTGCAGCAGAAGTCCTTCTTGCGCTCTGGATACTCTTTGGGAAACACATTCGTATTCCTTCGTATATCGCTGCTGTTTTCTTGCTGCTTATTGTGCTCCTCAACATGCCGCAGTTCCCCATACTATTTCGAGACGTAGCTCTCGCTCTTGCCGCACTCGCGCTAGCACATTTCCCTCATGCAAGAAGCTAGGACTCGCTGTGCTGGCGGAATTGTACTTGGAGACAGCGGCACCATTGCACTCGTGCGCAACCAAAAGAGCACGCTCTGGTTTTTCCCTAAAGGAAAAATTGATCCAGGGGAAACAGACGAAGAAGCTGCGCGCAGAGAAATAGAAGAAGAGACGGGTCTTACAAACCTTGAATATATTGACGACCTTGGTTCATACGAGCGTCCGCGCATACATAAAGACGGCAGTGACCATACTGAGATAAAAGATATTCATATGTATCTATTCTCTGCAGTCCCCCACGCGCAAATACAGTCAGCCATGGAAATAGAAGAAGCACAGTTTGTCTCCTTCAAACACGTTTTAGAATCTCTGTATCACCCTAAAGACCGCGCGTGGTTCGTAACGGTCTTTGAGCGCGTACGTCAGGCTATCCAGCGAGACTAGCGGATTGCTTTTGCAATAGTTGGTACGACACGTACATCAAACATATCGGGCACAATCTTCTTTGCTGTAGGTTTCTCAACAAGTGCCGCGAGTGCGCGAGCTGCCTTTAGTTTCATAGGCTCAGTTATACGACGCACTCCCCGATCAAGCGCTCCACGGAATACTCCCGGGAACACCAGTGCATTGTTTATTTGATTCGGGAAATCAGATCTTCCTGTTGCAATAACATCGGCACCGGCTTCTCTAGCCTCGTCCGGCATAATCTCAGGAACAGGATTCGCCATAGCAAAGACAATAGAGTGTTCTGCCATGCTCTCTACATGGTTCTTATGCAACAGACCTTTGCCTGAAAGACCGATGAATACGTCTGCGCCCTTGAGTACGTCCTCAAGCGCTCCGTCTCGCTTGTGCGTATTAATTAGCGCTAACTCCTTTTTATGTGCAGGCAAATCTGTGCGCCCTAAGTGTATTGCTCCCTTGCGGTCTAGCGCCACAATGTCTGTGATGCCTGCTGCTGCAAGGAGCATGGCAACACCGTGCCCTGCAGCACCCGCTCCAGAGACAACGACGCGCAAAGACTTAAGTGGCTTCTTCACAACCTTCGCAGCATTAATAAGTCCCGCGAGAACAACAATAGCTGTTCCGTGCTGGTCGTCATGCATAACAGGAATAGGAAGCGCATCGTTAATCCTTCGCTCAATCTCAAAACACTGTGGAGAAGCGATGTCCTCTAAATTAATTCCTCCCCATCCAGGAGCAATGGCAAGTACCGT
>JAHJZL010000038.1 GCA_018826405.1 Patescibacteria group bacterium | reverse complement strand
GTTTCAGAACCAGTTCGAGAAACACCTCCTCCTCCGCGCACAGCATCGCCGATTGAGAAAACATATTCTGCAGATCCGTACCGCGAGCCCGTTGAGTAGGGAAGAGTGTATAGAGCACACTGAGTATCAGGTATACTGATACGTAATGGAGTACCAAGTACCACAGTTCATTGAGGTTGAAGACAAAATATTTGGTCCCTTCACCCTAAAACAGTTTATTTATGTTGCAGGAGGTGTTGGTCTCTGTGCAATTCTTCTCCTGTACCTTCCGCTTGTGTTTGGAATTATACTCGCGCTTCCTGTAGCAGCCTTCACTGCAGCCCTCGCATTCTACAAAGTTAACAACAAGCCATTCGTAGAAATCATGGAGGCGGCCATGAAATACTACGTGGGAGATCGTCTCTATCTCTGGAAGAAAGAGAAGCAAGAAAATACCGCACCTGCAGCACCAGCTCCTGTTGTGGAGCAGCGCGCAAAACTCGGCCTTTCAAGCACCAAACTAAAAGAGCTCGCGTGGTCTCTTGATATTAAAGACAAGCAAGAAAAAAGTTAGTTTCTATGGCATCAACGAAAGCAACACAGTCCTTTGTTCCGGTTAAAGAAGTGCGCAACGGTGTCGTTATCCTCAAAAACGATGGGTACCGCGGCATTCTTATGTGTTCGTCTATTAACTTTGCGCTTAAAGGGGAAGACGAGCAGCGCGCTATTATTGGCGGCTTCCAGAGCCTGCTTAACACTCTAGATTTCTCTATAGAAATAGTTGTTCACTCTCGAAAGACTGACATTCGTCCGTATCTTGCCCTACTTGAAGAGCGCATGGCAACTCAGACAACTGAACTTATGCGTCTCCAGCTGCGTGAATACATTGCATTCATTCGTAACTTCATAGACTCAAACGACATTATGACGAAGATGTTCTATGTTGTTGTGCCGTACTCTCCTGCAGTTGGGAGTGCAGTGTCTTCTGCAGTTCCTTTTCTTTCTTCAAAGAAAGGCCCTGCTTCGCACACAACAGGATCTACAGGAGACACCTTTGACGAACACCGTGTGCAGCTTGAGCAGCGCATGTCTCTCGTTGTATCAGGACTTGCCTCAAGCGGCGTTCGAGCAATTCCGCTTGGTACTGAGGAAATTATTGAACTCTTGTATCGCTCGTTCAATTTAAGCGAGCTTGAAACTCCGATTCATCTTTCTAATACGTAATATATGGCACTACTAGATTTTCTTAACAAAGACAAAAAAGACGAGAATGCTCCTCACATAACTCCTGTATTGCCTCAGGACATTTATGCAGAAGGGGAGCTGCAGCTTGCTGACGCTATTGCGCCCGCAGCTCTTAAGGTTGGCGCGAAGGAGATTGAACTTGGAGAGAAAGTTTCTCGCTCCTTCTACACCATTTCCTATCCTCGCTTTCTTGTTGATGGTTGGTTTACGCCAATTATTAACCTAGATAAGGTTTTTGATATTGGTATTTTCATACATCCTGTTGAAACTGGGTCTGCTTTGCGCGGTTTCCAAAAGAAAGTAGCTGAGATTGAAAGCCAGATTGCAGACAGGGAAGAGAAGGGGCTGGTTCGCGATCCTATGCTTGATACTGCGTATCGCGATCTTGAGGCGCTTCGCGACCAGTTGCAACAGGCACAGGAGCACATCTTTGAAGTTGGACTGTATCTAACGCTATACGGGAATACAAAAGAGGAGCTCGACAAAATAGAGGGAGATGTTCGCGGTATTCTTGATGCGAAACTTGTGTACACAAAGCCCGCACTCTTCCAGCAGGAGCAGGGATTTCGCTCAACTCTCCCGCTAGCTCTCGACGAGCTTGAGGTGCGCAGCAAACTAAACTCTTCACCGCTTTCTTCAATCTTCCCGTTTGTTTCCTTTGACCTTACAAGCGACCGCGGCATTCTGTACGGCATTAACCGACACAATGCCTCTCTCATTCTCTTTGATCGCTTTTCTCTAGAGAACTACAACTCTGTTGTGTTCGCGAAATCTGGATCAGGAAAATCATACGCCGTTAAGCTTGAGGTGCTTCGCTCGCTCATGTT
>JAHJZL010000002.1 GCA_018826405.1 Patescibacteria group bacterium | reverse complement strand
TTTGATCTCCCCACACAGTTTTCAACTGCATGTTTGCAAACAGATACTGGAAACAGTGAGCCCCCCTGCTACGCACCACAGAACTACGACTTTAAGTTCCGCGGCCCCATGACCATGCGCTCTGCTCTCGCACAGTCTATAAACATTCCTGCTGTTAAGACGTTGTATCTTGCTGGTACTAAAAACGTAATTGATCTTGCAACACGCATGGGTATTACGAGCCTTGGAGACCCTAAGGAGTACGGGCTTTCTTTTGCGCTCGGTGCTGCAGAAGTTTCTCCGCTTCAAATGGCAAGCGCCATGGGTGTGTTTGCAAACGATGGTGTGCGTAACCCTCCGACAGGAATTCTTGAGATTAGGGACATGAAGGGCAAGGTTCTCGAGAAATATACAGCGAAGCCAGAGCAAGCACTTGATGCTGGAGTTGCGCGCCAGATGGCGGCCATGATGTCAGACAACGACGCGCGCATTCCTTCCTATGCCGCAAACAATCCGCTTAATTTCCCGGACCGAGACGTTGCGGCTAAAACCGGTACAACAAACGAGTCGAGAGACGCGTGGACAGTTGGGTACTCCCCTTCTGTGTCTCTTGCTGTGTGGGCGGGAAACAACGACAACAGTCCTATGGTTAAGGAAATTGCAGGCTACATCGTTGCTCCTATGTGGCGGGCAGTTATGGACGCCGCGCTTAAAGACAAGCCGGCGGAGCTCTTCCCAGAGCCGCCAGGCATTCCTGAAAGTGCGCCTCCTGCCTTGCGTGGAGTTATTTCAAGCCACAGCATTTTGTTCCAAACAAACAAAGACAACCCCCAAGGACCTCCTCCTGCAAACCCCTATTCAGATCCTCAGCTTGCGTATTGGGAGTTCCCTATTCAGCTATGGGCGGCTTCAGGCTTTACGGTTAACACAGACTCTGTTGCAACAACAACGCCAGAAACACTTCCTCCTGTTGAGGAGGCTGATTAACGAATCTCTTTTAGGTCGAGTCCTCGTTCAGAGAACGCGGACTCGATCTCTTTTTGTTTGAGCAGTGCTGCCGATTTAATAACGGGCGCAACTGAAAGCGTAAGCACGCCTCCATCATATTTAAGTTTCTGCACTGGAACAGAGACCCCTAAGACTGTAGTTAAAACTTCTGCGCAGTCCGCTCGAACTGCGGCTTCTTTAAAGCCGGGGACTGGATGATTTTTAAGAAGGTCTGCAAGGGAGAACATTCTCTAAGTGTACCCTCTCTTTATTGGTTCATCGGCATCACCAAGTATAGAAACGATGGGTCTCCAGAGCCCCGCAACACCATAGCGCGCCCAATGCCACTTGCTGAGAGCGTAATACTGTCTGCTGCAATTCCCGAAAGCGGAGCTGAGAGGTATCTGTGGTTGAAAGACAGCTCAACTGCCTCCCCTGAAACTGCTCCGGACACACTCTCCGCTGAGTCCCCCACATCTGCGTTTTGTGCAGCCAAGGAAATCTTCTTAGATCCAGCATCAAACCCAAGACGAACTTTGAGGAACGAGTCTGAGAAGATTGCGGTGCGCCTCAGTGCTGCTTCGAAATCTTTCTTAAGCACCGTTGCGTCTGCAATGAAGCTCTTAGGAATAATCTGTGTGTAGTCTGGATAGTTTGCAGAAACAAGACGTGTAGTAAGAACGCCCTTGCTCCAGAAAAATGCCCCTTGATGATCATCGACCTGAACCTCAATGTCTTCGTCAGGAAGAGTTTGCATGATGTCTGTCGCATTCTTTGCTGGAATAAGCATTGAGAAAGACGGGATGGTTGCCTTAAGCGCAATCTTCTTCTCAGCAAGACGGAACGAGTCAGTTGCAACGGCCTTAATAGATCCGCCTTCTGCAGACACGAGCACACTCGCGAGCTCGGGGCGCACACTTGAAGTTGATGCATACCCCATAACTGATGTAACCAAGGACTTCAGGAGTACTCCAGAGAGCGTAAATTTTGCCTGTGGTGCGTCTGGAAGCGGGAGCGTAGGGAAATCCTCAAAGGCAAGAGTTTTGAGTGTGCTACGAGCCCCTCCTGAGGAAACGACAACCGTCTCCCCTGCGTGCTCCAGTGTTATGGTTCCACCTCCTGAAAAAGAGGATGCAATTTCTTTCAGGGTGTTCGCAGGTAGAGCAACAACTCCTGTTTCCTGAATCTTCCCTTCTATCTTGAGATCAATTCCTGTCTCTAGATTTGTTGCACGCAACTTAATACCATCATCTCCTGCGATGATGGCTACTCCTGCGAGAACAGGAAGAGTTCCGGAGCGTCTTTCTGCAAAACGAGAGACGCTACCCACACCCTCCATGAATTCTTTTTTATCTAAAGTAATAATCATGATTAATGCCTATTATTAGGGGTGTTGATACCGGGGACAACCCTTTTGGGCCCGCAGCCGCGCTCTCCCTCGGGAAGTCTCTCTCTGGCAAGCTGTTGAATACGACCTTGTCCAGACGAGATTTCTGGGGACAGTGTGGGGAGACAAAACACAGTGCCCCCTGTTCTCCCCACCATGTCTTCGGTTATACACAGGATGTTGCATAGATGTCCCCATTATACCAACAGTGTTCTAATGTCTTGAATCTCCTTTGCGAGCTCGGTGTCATCGACGACTTCTCTCTTCACCTTCTCGCACGAGTGAATTACGGTTGTGTGATCACGTCCCCCAAGTTTTGATCCAATGGTTGGATACGAAACGCTGAAGTCTTCGCGCAGAATATACATAATGACCTGTCTTGGGCGCACCACCTCCCTTCTGCGTGTCTTCTCGTAAATACTTTCCTCGTCTATTCCATAAAACTCAGCAACCTTAGACACGACATGCTTAACAGAGACTGTTTTCTGAGGACGAGCAAAGGAGCGTAGAGACTGACGAACTTCAGCAAGGTCTGGAGGAACGCCTTTTACCTGTGTATGGCAGACAACGCTGTTAATTACTCCCTCAAGCTCGCGAATAGAGCCTGCCACGGAAGTTGCAATGTGTTCTACAACTTCGTCTGAGAGCGTAACGCCGTGAATTGCAGCCTTCTTGCGCACAATTGCCATACGGCTCTCTGAGTCTGGCTCCCCAATATCAACAGTCATGCCGCTCGCAAAACGTCCACGCAAACGATCGGCAATGTCAGGAATAGCAGCAGGCGCACGATCAGAGGAGAAAATAACTTGCTTGTTGTTGTCGTGGAAAGCGTTAAAGAGGTGGAAGAGTTCTTCCTGCATTTTCTCTTTCTTAGACAAGAACTGCACATCGTCCATGATAATAAGGTCAAACTGGCGATACTTTTCCTTAAAGCGGTTAGCTGTACCTGCCTGTAGGGAGTCCGTGTAGTCTGTCCCGAACTTCTCAGAGGTGAGGTAGTAGATCTTTCTTGTCGGGTACAGGCGCTTAAACTGATTTCCTATTGCCTGAATAAGGTGCGTCTTCCCTCTTCCTGTCTCTCCGTAGATAAACAACGGGTTGTACGTAATACCCGGGCGCTTTATGGCCGTCTGTGCAGCAGTGTGTGCAAGTTCGTTAAAGGCGCCAATAACGAAATTATCAAAGGTGTAGCGTGGATTAAGGTTGTCGCTCTTGTTTATATAAAACTCATCAAGCGGCATTTCCGTTGTCTGCTGAGGAGCGCGCCTCGGCTCCTTCGGCACGCGTCTGCGATCGTCTTTTACGATTGTGTACTCAATATTGCGGTATTCGTGCGACACCGAGCGCACTATCTTCAAAAGAAGCATGTTGAACTTCTTTAAGTACCAGTCACGGAAGAACTGGCTTGGAACACCAATGTATACAATGCCGTCCTCTATCTTAACGATGGAGCTGTCACGGAACCACGTATTAAAGTTTGCGGGAGAAATGGAGAGTTCTACCTGTGTGAGCACGTATTCCCAGAGTTCACGAGCGTCTAAACGATTCATTGTTCCTAGAGTATACCCACGTTATCCACAACGCGCGACCCGGCACCCAAACCGAGGAGCTTCCTTGCTCTCTGCCTGTCAACCTGGTACTATCCTGTGGACATGCCTAAGCGCACCTATCAACCAAAAAAGAGGAAGCGAGCCCGCACACACGGGTTCCGTGCTCGTACCTCTACTTCTGGAGGACAGAAGGTCCTTTTGCGCCGCCGCCGTAAGGGTCGCGCGAAGCTCACCGTATAATGTTGCCACGTAACATGCGCCTTTCTCGGGCGCATTTTGCGCCTTCAGGGCCTGAAAAAAGGCTTGCAAGCCCCCATTTCTCCCTTTCAGTGCGAGAATCAAGCTCCCAGGGAGGCTGCGCTGCAGTTGTCTCAAAAAAGGTAGCAAAACTTGCTGTAAGCAGGCACCGACTCAAGCGCCGGATCCTTGTCAGTGCGCGTCCGTGGTGCAGCTCTTCTTGCGCTGTGGTTGTGTACGCAAGACCAGGCGCAGCAGAGCTCTCATTTGAGGAGCTCCACGCAGAGCTCTCTTCCCTGCTTACTCGCGCGCTGGGCCAGGTGCGGTAGACTGTAGCGCATGACCTCCTTCTTTCACACGGTTCTCTACGTACCGATCTATAACCTACTAATCTTCCTCACGGACATTATTCCCGGGCAAGATATTGGTATCGCTGTTATCGTGGCGACCCTTATTGTGAAGTTTATTATTATGCCGCTTTCCTTCTCCGCGTTGCGTACTGCACGCGCAGTGAAAGTGATTGAACCAGAACTTAAGGAAGTGCGAGAGAAATATAAGGACGACAAAGAAAAGCAGGCCAAGGAAATGTTTGCTCTATATAAGGCATACGGAATAAACCCTCTCGCAGGATTTCTTACGCTCCTTATCCAGCTCCCGATAGTTATTTCCCTGTACTGGGTCTTTAACAGTAAAGAGCTTCTAACAGTAGACCCCTCCCTTCTCTACCCATTTGTAGGCATGCCAGAGGCAGTATCCCCTGCCTTCCTTGGGGTGTTTGCAATTGTTGGCTCAAGCATTGTTCTTGCGGTACTCGCAGGCGTAACGCAACTTATTCAGGCCTGGTACGCAATTCCTGTCCCTGAGAAATCAACAAAGAAAGGAGGAGATATGCAGGCTGACTTTGGAAGAGCAATGGCACTCCAGATGCGCTTCCTGCTGCCTATTTTCATTGCCTTTGCTGCGTACTTCACCTCTGTTGCTATTGCGCTCTACTTCATAACAAGTAACGTCGTGAGCATCGCCCAAGAATACATTGTGAGGAAACAAGGCATAAAACCTAAGGTTGAGGCATAAAGAAAAGGCCCGCACGTGCGGGCCTTTTTCTATAGATCGTATGACCAGAGAGAGCCGTCTTTCTTGTTTGTAAACACAAGCACATCTTCTTGAGGATCTAGCGTTAAGGCAATTGCGTCAATCTCAACTTCCCCCACCTGCGCAGGGTCAACGATAAGTGTTGCGAGCCGGCTGCTCAAATCTATGTACCAAATGCGGTCTGTAAAGGTGCGCGCGCCCTGGTACCAATCGTCTGGGAGATTTCCTGTAACAGCTGTTGGTACTGCGCAATACAAACCTTCTTTGCCTGGAGCCCACACACACTTCTCAGCAAGTGTTGCCAGCGGCAGTGGAGTTGCGGTACGAGTGGCTGTGTTTAGTACTTGAGTCGCGAGCTTTCCGCGGTCACTAAAGCTGTAGAGAACGTGGTTTCCGTCGGGGCTCGGAAGTGTCGTAAGTCCGCGCAGAGGGCCCAAGAGCCGTGTGAGGCTTCCGTTAGTACGACTTACTAGGAACGAGTACCCATCAAGGCCAGTAGATGCCTTTGTGGTTGCCACAAGGTCTTCTCCTGAAAATTCTGTGCGCAATCTAGAGACTACAGAAGTGAAAAGTGTACGAATGTTTGTGCCGTCAGGAGCAGACAGGCTTCCAACTGAGCCGGTGCGTGTAGGAAGAAGTGAGAAAACAACATCGTTGCGAGCAACTACCTGCTCCAAGTCTTGTTCAAGGAAGTACCCTTCCCCGCCGTCTGCAGGGAGCGCGTATGTATCTACGTGTTCAACGCCATCAGTAGCACGAATTAAGTAACGTACGTACACGCGGCTCCCGTCAGGAACCCAGGCAGCCTCTTGAATGCCTGGAAGGGTTTTGTTTGATATGCGGGCAAGTACGCGATCATGCACACGGAACGTGTATACGTTTCCGCTCTGTCGCTCCACAAACCGCACCTCAGTGTCTGCAGGAGAAACAATTGTTGTGGATGCTGTGGTGCTGCTAGTTACTGCAGGAATTGCGAGCACGGCCACACCTTTTGCTACAGGACCTTCCGTTATACGAATTAGCTTCGGGGCAACAACAGTTCCAGCTCCTTGTATTGGGGCCCCGTCTGGTCCGAGAACCTCCCCTTCCACGCGGTCCCC
>JAHJZL010000037.1 GCA_018826405.1 Patescibacteria group bacterium | reverse complement strand
TATCTCGTCCTGTTACTTCATGGGTGTATGGGTTTATTGTTGTGGCCATTCTTATTCACGACATTATTGTACCGACTGGTCTCTATGCGCTTTGGAGCTATTTCACCGGAGCTCAAGTAGACTCGCTCTTTGTTGTGGCGTTGCTTGCGATTCTTGGGTACTCAGTGAACGACACCATCGTCATCTTTGATCGTGTACGAGAGCACCTCCGCAATAACGAGGAGAATGAAGTTGAGCAACCATTTGAAGAAGTTGTTGGCTCTGCAATTTATGAGACGTTAGGACGCTCCATAAACACTTCTGTTACGGTTATTCTGGCGCTTGTTGCACTTGCTGTGTTTGGAAGCGCAGTTACATTAAATTTCTCACTCGTACTCCTTGCAGGTGTTGTTGTTGGAACGTACTCATCAGTTCTTCTTGCAGCACCACTCCTTATCCCAATGGCACGGTGGTTCGCTAAGAAAGAAGAAGTTCAGTAATCATGATTATTGGAGTTACCGGAACCATTGGTGCAGGAAAGGGAACGCTGGTTGAGTATCTCGTAGAGAAGAGAGGATTCACGCACTACTCTGTGCGTGAATTTCTTATTGAAGAAATAGAGAAGCGCGGTATTGTCCCAGCTGATCGTTCAGCAATGCGACAGGTTGCTAACGAGCTTCGTGCAGAATACGGCCCTGCCTACATCATTGAGAGCTTATACGCGCGAGCTGTTGAGACTGGGGGAGACGCTCTAATTGAGTCAATTAGAGCTATTGGAGAGGCGGAATTTCTTAAGGAAAAGGGAGCAAAGATTCTCGCAGTTGATGCAGACAGAAAGATTCGGTACGAGCGAATATGTGAGCGGGGAGCAAGTACAGACCAAGTTGATTTCGATACATGGATTATGCAGGAGGAGCGAGAACTCGCCTCAGTAGAGCCATGGGATATGAATGTGCTGGGTGTTATGGCAATGGCAGATGTGCGTATTGAGAATGATGGACCCATAGAGATATTTGAAGAGCTTATTGATGGGGCGCTGAGTACACTTCTCTAGATATGCCGCACATACACGAGAAGATAGACTACGCAGCAGACGCATATATCGTTGAAGGGAATGCAGTGCTCTTGAGGCTTCATGAGAAGTACCATACGTGGTTTCCACCAGGAGGACATGTTGAGTTAGATGAAGACCCTGAAGAAGCTGCTTTGAGGGAGGTTCAGGAAGAGGTTGGGCTTTCCGTCACGCTCGTTGGAGAGCGAGCGCCTACATACGACGACAACGAGAAAGAAGTGCTTGTGCCACGATTTATTAATCGGCATGCAATTAACGATACGCACGAGCACATCTCTTTTGTGTATTTTGCGAAAGCAGATACGCGCGAATTTGTGCAGGGCGAAACAGAGGTGAGCGATCATATTCGCTGGTTTACTCGTGAAGAGCTTGCAGACCCTGCGTACGGAGTTCTTGAGCGTGTGCAGCACTACGCTCGCGCAGCGCTCGATGCGCTTGCTTAAGAAATAACTGTGCCTACGAACGGCTCTCCGTTTAAATAGTTTCTGAATTCCTGCAACTTCTCGCCGTTAATGATTGCAACTTCAAGACCAAGAGCTTCCGCTTCTCTTGCGGCAACTGGATCAAAGGGAGCAGAGAGACCTGGATCCCATTCTGAAGGGATAAGCTTACGGAAAGAATCCCAGTCTATCTTTTCAATCTTTGTTGCGTCAGGGTTTTTCCTTGGGTCAGCAGTGTATACGTAATCTATGTTGGATAGGTTTACGAGCTTTTTGGCGCCTAAAGTTTTTGCTGCCATAACTGCGCAGTAATCTGTAGACCATCCTGGTTTCCAGCCTGCACCAATAACAACGCTCTCTCGTCCACGCAATCTGTGCGTTGGGTTTTTAACAATACGAGCCTGAGCTTCTTCAATGAAAATAGTACGGAGAAGGTGTGCATTGAGGCGGGTTGAATGGATACCCAACCAGTCCATATCCTCTCGCTCGAGTGTGTCTTCGCCGCGTATTTCTGTTGCTGCCTCTTGGTAGTTGCGCGCGAGTCTGCCGCCCCCAGCAATTATATAAAAAGAAGACCCCTCTTGGGTCTTCTCAAGCACAAGCGAACGCAAGTTTTTTAGAAAGGAAGTATCAATGCCTTGAGGAACGATAAGCGAGCCCCCAACGGAGACGACAATATATTCACGCTTAGTTCTGACTCTCATGCAAAGCTTTGACGGCTCCCTCTATTGTACGCCCCTGAGAGGGGAGTGCAACTTTAAAAGTAGAGGAGTTATGTCATAAACAAAACTACCCGACAGAACCGAATAGTTCTGTCGGGTAGGTATGAGCGCGAGCTCATTTCCTGATCCCGATTACGCCAGGGCCCGCTCCCTCCTTTCAAGTTTGCGGTAGATGAGGAAGGGAGGCAGCAACCAGAGCCAGAGGCACTGGAGCCACACGACGGAATCGCCGAAGGCATTCAACCAGCTGTGGAGGAACATCTTCTCGCGCAGGCTGCGGTAGTACATACCGGCAGCCTGTTCGTCGGCCATGCAGCCGAACTCGTGCGCTGCGCACTGCAAGTCCACGCCATTGTAGATGGTATGAACCGTGCTCAGAGACATGACGACTGCGGCGGCGGTGACGAACGTAGGCACGAATAGCCACGTCCT
>JAHJZL010000036.1 GCA_018826405.1 Patescibacteria group bacterium | reverse complement strand
AGTACAAAGAGGAGCGCAACATACCCACGTCCCCATTCTGCAGCTGAAACGGGCATGGAGTTAATGGCGCGCCATGCAACAGTTGCAGTCGGAGTAATCAAAGAGACGAGGGCAAGTGTCGTAAGTGTTCCAAAGGTATCTCTGTATCTCCTAAACAAAGGGTCGATATGCATCTTGCGGAGCAAGAAGGCCCCGGCAATGGCTTGGAATGTCTGAATAACACTAATGGCAAGACACATTAAAGGAGACAGGTCTGCGTACATGCACGCGAGGAGCGAGCCTACAAACACAAAAGGCCACAGACGGATGCCGCTAATGAACAATCCGCCAAGCGCTATACCTGCGGCAGGGAAGAGCAGTGTGCTTGCAGGAAGAAAGGCGAGCGAAGCTACAGCAACAGTTGTGTAGATTATGAAAAGAAAGATTCCTTGAGTGCACGTTCTCTTTGAGTAGAGATAGGTGGAGAGGTGGTTTTTGAGGGCGCCCATGATGCCGATTAGTATATCAAAATAAAATACCCCACTGCGAGAGCGGGGTATCAAGGGAAAGGGCTGTGTTACAGCATGATGATCTGTACGGCGCCACCAAGTCCAGGGAAGATATCGTCGTGCGTGTATATTCCCCAGTCTTGGCAGAGAAACACACCCGGTTGTGCCGCGGCCGGATTGGTTTGGCTAAGGCTTTCGCTGAGCACCATTTTGATGAGCGCCAGATGGATATGCAGTTGGCGGTGCCCTTCGTCCAGCTCGCCGTTCCCTCCGAAAGGGAGACCGGTCTCTTCGTGAAGCGCCTTGTGCTTCTCCTCGGTGATCAGCAGCATGCTGTGCAGACGTCTTTCGTTGTCGTCCAGCTCGCCGATCTTTCTTCCGTCTTCCGGAACAGGCTGCCGAGGTGCTCTGTAGTCCTCAGGGGCGAGGTTTTCCAGATCTTCGGCAAGTGCATGGAGCACTCGGCCTGGGAATCCAGTACTGTTTTGGGTCACGTGCTTCCTCCGCTGTGACAGATTTCGGTCCGATACATTTATAACACAAATAGATGGGTTGGCAATATTTTCTTATTTGCACCCTACCTACTTAGACCGTGTAGGCTATTTCTTATCCACCCCCTATTAGAACTATCTGTTTTCTTAGTCGTACAATGAATTCTGGACATCATCGGTGCTTCACCGTAGGATGCGTATTCTAACTAACATATGAGCAAAGAAACCTTTATCGCAGTTACCCGATCTAATGGGGGTTCCCCGATGGTACACGTTCATCAAGGCAGCAGCAGGGTGATTTATAGCCCGACCTTAAAGTCTACCCGCAAGGTCTAGTGTCGTGAGTAAGAATAGGGCACCAAAGGCCTCGTACGATTTTGAGGTCGCAATACTTGGGATGATTCCTGCTTCTGAGAAAGAGAGGAGCGATGGTCAGACCAAGGAGAACGTTAGGCGATACCAGACCGCACTTCGCGAGATAGCAAAACACGAGGTTGCACGAACCGGGCTCGCAATGTTTGGAAAGAAAGATCGTGTAGTTGTAACCATTATTCAGTTCATGGCACTCTCAAAGGACTTTGAGAACGGTCACGATGTCGATAATTTCGCAAAAACGGTTCTGGACCCTCTAGAAGGAGTTGTATATGAATGCGATGCACAGGTTCAAGTACTTCTCGCAAGCAAAGTGCAAATAGACGGTTATTCTAATATTGCATACGTAGGAGTCCATAGGGTCCCTACCAGTAAGACTTATGACGATTTGCTTAAGTGTGCAAACGTTGAGCATGCATTAAAACTTTGTGATGCCGCTCCACGGGATACTGAAGAAATATTGCGTGCCGTGGAAGAAGGTCTTGACGAATAATGCGCGGCATCGTAAAGTCCGCGCGAGAATCTACAAGCCTCTCGCACACAGTTGCAGGATGATGTGGCTTGCCTCACCTTAATTTGAACTTAGGAGCTTGAATTAATGTAAAAAGCACCCCTTTGGGTGCTTTTTACATTTCTCTGCTCCGCGGGCAGGATTCGAACCTGCGACCAATCGATT
>JAHJZL010000035.1 GCA_018826405.1 Patescibacteria group bacterium | reverse complement strand
GGAGCTCGTTCAGTACTGCGTGGCGCTTGCCGCACTGGGGCCTTTTGTTTTGGTTCAACTTTAGGTGCTTGCTCGTGTACCTCTGAGTATTCCGTCTGAACCTTGTCCTCAATTAGTTGACGTGACGTACCAAAGACAGTGCGAGAGTGCTGAATAACTTCAGCTCTGTAGGAATTCTGCGGTGCTTCAATTGGAGGAATAGTTACACCTGAAAATGGCCGCGATCCAATTCCATCAATCATGAGTGAGAGGTATACCTGCGCAAAACCTAAGTTAACTAAGTCTTCCTGCAGGAATTCTGGTGTGAATACTTTCTCTAGAAGCTCAGCATCGAGAGGGCCAACACGGAATGACACCGTCGTACCAACGTTTCCAAAGACTGCTGCCTGCACCTCTTCCTCCATCTGCGCCACATACTGGTGCGCTAACAGAAGATTCAAATGATACTTACGTGCCTCAGACAAAATCTCTGAGAACGTTTGGTTCGCAAAGTTCTGAAACTCGTCTACATAGAAATAGAAGTTCGGAGCCTTAGCCAGCTCGTGCGCAGGCAAGTTCGCCCTACTCATTGCGGCTAAGAAAATGCGCGTTGTAAGCATAGAGCCGAGCAACTGCATGTTTGTGTCCCCGACGAGCCCCTTGGAAAGATTAATCAGAAGAATCTTTCGCTCGTCCATGAGTGTTCGAATATCAAAGGAAGACGTAGATTGCCCTATGATGTTGCGGATCAGTGGGTTTCCAGTGAACTGCCCAATCTTGTTTTGAATCGCTGGTGTCGCTTCTTGTGTGTAGCGGTCTCCATAGTTAGCAAACTCTTTTGTCCAGAAGTCTTTAACAACTGGATCTTTTACGTTGTCTACAACTTTCTTCCTGTATCCCTTGTCTGTATACATGCGATTAACACCGAGCAACGTTGCGTCTGGATACTCCAGGAGTGCAAGCAGTGTATTTGTAAGGATGTACTCCATACGCGCAGACCAGGCATCCTCCCAAATCTTCTTGAAGGTTGCCATGAGACCAGACACCACCAAATGTCTCTTGTCATACCCCACGTCTTCCATAACGTTAAAGGCCATAGGTTGCTCCAGATCAAACGGAGCAAAATACACTACGTCCTTAATTCTGTTCTCTGGTATGAAATCTAGCAGTTTCTCAACAGCACTTCCGTGCGGATCAATGAAGGCCATACCCTCTCCATTCCTAATATCTTGGATGGCCATGTTCTCAAGCAGGGTTGATTTACCCATGCCTGTCTTTCCAATTACATACATGTGCCGTGCGCGGTCCTTGGCCTTAATGCCAAATGGCACTCGCTTCCCGCGCGAATCTGTCGCCGCAAAATAGGTGACGCGCTCAGGATTTTCCATACTGAGCAGTATACCGCGATTACTGGTACTGAATGAACAAAGGCTGTGGTGTAAGCTCCAGCAAGTCTTTCGGAGTAAGCAGTCGTGTAGACGGCGGCTTCAAATCGTTCTTATAGAAAATCTTAAATCCGGTGAACTGCACAGGTTCAGGATAAATAAATTGATTGTATGTATTTATCTTCTTTGCTGGTGGTCCCCATCCATCCATGTCCATAATAATCTGCACTTCTGGTAATGGCTTTATAAGCGCAGCATTCGTAACCATACGCTGAGTGAAGCGATGAACAATAAGCACCTTCGGAGGCAAGTTATGCTCTCGCACTAACTTCGCCATGTACTCAGCTGCGTAGTTAATATCCCGTGCGTCGTATGACCCGATAACATGTCCTGGGGACTCGCTTCCAATCATATGGAATTCAGGGTCAAGACCGAGGTGTACATTTGGCATTGCTAGGTACTTCTCAAGCATCGGCAATTCATGCTCAAGCGTACTGAATCCTATTTGAATATCTAAGATAACGATGCCATCTACTTTTTTAGCAATCTCAAGCGCCTTATCTATCTGCGAGTCTGGCATGCGCAAAAGATACTTTCCTTCCTTCCCTGGCAACTCTTGTGCTGTTATCGCTATGTAGTTAATTGCAGGAACGGTCGGAGTCGCAGGATCTGCGGTCTCCCAGTTTCTTTGCTCTGCTCTAAGCTTCTCAAGCATCACATCTTCTGGATACTCTCCAAGAACACCCATAGCCTTTGAATAGAAATTGCCGTAATACGCGATGATTCTCTTATCTGGCAGAAGCGCTCCTACATTTGGGTATGCAGCTTTTACTGGCCACAGCCGAGGCGTTGTTGTTGGTGTGCTTGATGCATAGTTTGCAATCGCTTCCATGCGCGCGTCATACGCCTGCGCGTCAAAGGTCTCTACAATTGGCTTCTTTTCTACCTCCTCTTTCTTAGGTTCTTCCCTTCCAGAGTCATAAGTTGTAGCGAACGCAAACGGCAAAATAACTGTTCCAAGCAAAACAAGCAGCACTCCCACGCACACAATAACGAACACAGGGTTACGCATCCAGTGGTGTAGATGTTTCATGGCTTGGTGAAGATTTCTGCTCCTTGCGTACGCGATCTCTTCTTAGTGAAAGAGCAATACCTAAGACAAGCACTCCAAGTACAGGTAATACCCAGGAGAGAAATACGAGAGGAACCCCTAGGAAAGGAGACAGAAATATAAGTACACCTAAAATACTCAGGACACTTTCG